>JAWVGD010000269.1:0-6779 GCA_033855515.1 Baekduia sp. | reverse complement strand
CGTCAGGGACTTCGACTCGTCGCGCGCCATCAGCGACGGCCCGTGCACGGCACCGAAGAACTGCAGCAGCCCCAGCTGCTTCAGCAGAGGCTCGGCCAAGGCCTGCGACTTGGACGTCGCGACCACGAGCGGCATCGAGCCGGCCAGACGCTCCAACGCCTCGGCCATCCCGGGGAACACCGCGCTCTCCTGGACGGCCGTCGCGCGGTAGCGCGCGCGGTAGGACATCACCAACCCGTCGACGTCCTCCTGTCGCGCGCCCAGCGACGCGAACGTCCGGTGCAGCGGCGGCCCGAGGTAGGGGTGCAGCTCGGCGGGCTCGCGCTCGGGCAGCCCGTGCGCGGCGAGCGCCGCGTTCATCGACCGCGCGAACGCGGTTCGCGAGTCGACGAGCACGCCGTCGAGGTCGAAGAGCACCGCATCGGTACCGGTGAGATCCATCTCTAGTTTCGCCTCGTGGAGTAGCGGCGCAGCGTGGGGCTCGCGCCTTCAGGAACCGTGAAGAAGGATCGGCCGGACCGGGTCAGGGCAACGGCTTCGCCTTGACCCTCCGGCACCAGGGAGACGCGCCCCGAGCACGGCGTGCGGCGCAGCGTCGCGGCCAGCGACACCCCGGGCCTGCGCGTCCAGACCGAGAACCCGGAGTAGGTCCGGACCACGACGGTCCGGCCGTCGGCGCTGACGTCGCCGGCGGTGGCGAGGCCCCCGAACCCGAAGCGCAGCGTGCCTCTGGCGCGCAGCGTGGCCTGTGCCGGGACGCCGCGCTTCGGCACGCGGCCCGTGAACACGGCCGAGCGCCCGTCGAGCCGCTTGGTGATCACGACCAGCTCGCCGGTGCGGGGATCGGCCAGCAACGTCTCGGCGTCGTGCGGTCCATCCGGGTAGCGCAACCGCAAACGGGTCGCCGGCGCGGTCACGCCGCCCACGGCGGGCAGTCGCGGCTCGGGCACCCGATAGACGTCGATGTTCGCCCGCGCGCCGCCGTTGTCGCCGATGTCGCCGATCAGCAGGTCGCCGCCGGGGCCGATCGCCACGTCCTCCCAATCGACGGCCTCGGCGCCGGGGACGTCCAGCGAGGCCATCACCCGCCCGTCGGTCCGCAGGGCGAACACCCGCGGACGGTCACCGGAGTCGTTGTGCGACCACAGGACACCGGGCTGGGTGTGGCTGACGACCAACCCGGACAACTCGGTCGCCTCGGCGGCATCGACCGTACCGGTCTTGACCACGCGCACGGGGCCGCACAGCGCTGGACGCGCTGCCGGCGCGGGCCTGACGGGCGCCGCCGACGTCGTCGCGGTCGCCGGGGTCTCCGCACCGCCGCAGGCCGTCAACCCGAGCGCTGCGCCGAGCGCGAGGACGCCGGGATGCGGGACACGACCGTGCGACATGCGATTCGGCACCCTACCCCTCCGGCGGCCCCGCGCCTATACCGGCCGGACCCGCCGCCGAGGAATTCCCGCAAAGGGCGGTGCGCCGCGGGCCTCAGCGGCGCCGGGCGAACCCGAAGCCCGAGCCCAGCGCCCGCCAGATCTCCGCGTCGCGGGCCGCCGCGCGGCGCTCCGGCGAGTTGTCGATCTCCCGGCGCAGCTCGCGGCGGAACTTGCGCACGGCGCGCTCGATCCGGCGCTCCTCCGCCGGAAGCGCCAGCTCGCGAACACGCGCAGGCAGCCACCACCTCACACCGTCGACGGTACGCCTCCCCCGCGTCGGCGGCAACCGCCGTTGCATGGCGTCGGGCGCCGCCCGTACCGTCGCGCGATGCTCCGCGAGGCCAAGAACGCCGGGTGGGTGACGGCCGGCGGCTGGTTTCGCCGTCGCCACGTCTTCACGGCCGGCCGGCTCGTCGCCGCACGCGGGGTGCGGCCCGCCGCGCTGGCCGCGCTCGAGCTCGAGCAGCGCGACGGCGCCGTCGCGGTCCTGCAGGCGCCCGAGAACCGCACGTACTGGTGGTGCCTGGACCGCTTCTACTGGGAGGACGAGGGGCTGTCGGCCGCCGACGTCTTCGCGCTGGCCTACGAGCGCCACGTCCGCGCCCGGCGGCGGCTGGAGCGCGCCCGCACCACCGTCGCCCTCGGCCAGACCCCGGCCGCCCCGCGGCGCGAGGGGCTTTCGCGCGACGTGCGCCTCGCCGTGTGGGAACGCGACGGCGGCGCCTGCGTCCAGTGCGGCGCGACGTTCGAGCTGCAGTTCGACCACGTCATCCCGGTGGCGCTGGGCGGCGCCAACACCATCGACAACCTCCAGGTCCTGTGCGGGCCGTGCAACCGCGACAAGGGCGCCGAGCTCTGAGGGCTCAGCCGCGCCGGCGGCCCCGCAGCGCCGCCCGCGCCGCGGCGTCGCCCGGCACGCCGTGCACCGCGCCGCCCGGGAACGTCGCGGCGCTGCCGAGGAAGAGCCCCTTCAGCGGCGTCGTGTAGGGCGACGGCGACGGGATCGGCCGGAAGACGACCTGGTGCAGCCGGTAGCTCCCGCCGCCGACGTCGCCTCCCACCAGGTTGGCGTCGCGGGCCTGCATCGCCTGGGGGCCGAGCACGTGCCGGGCCAGGATGCGGTCGCGGAAGCCGGGCGCGAAGCGCTCGACCTGGGCTTCCATGCGCTCGACGTGGCGATCCTGCTCGGCCACCCAATCGACGCCCTCGCGCGGCCCGTGGGTGTAGGCCCAGGCGGTGTGCTTGCCGGCCGGCGCGCGGGACGGGTCGGCGACCGTCTGCTGACCCAGCAGCATGAACGGGCGATCGGGCAGCCTATGCTCAGCGGTGCTGACCGCCTCCAGGAAGTCCTGCTCGTCGCCGGCGACGTGGACGGTCCCGGCGGCGGCGACCTCGGTGTTGGTCCACGGGATCGGGCCGTCCAGCGCCCAGTCGACCTTCAGCGTCGACGCGCCGTAGACGTAGCGGCTCAGCAGGCTGCGGTACCAGCCGGCCAGCGCGTCGCCGGCGAGCTCCGCGAGCGCGTGCGGCATGACGTCGGCGACGACCGTCGTTGCCTCGTGGTGCTCGCCGCCGGCGACGCCGACGCCGGTGACGCGCCCACCCGCCGCGGTGATCCGCTCCACGCGCGCGCCGGTCACCACGACGCCGCCGAGGCTGTGCAGGTAGCCGACCAGCGCGCCGGCGAGACGCCCGGCGCCGCCGCGCGGGCTCGGCCAGCCGACCGCGTGGCCGAGGAGGTTGAGGTACGCGGCGGCGATCGCGCTGCCTGCGCTCGCCGGGGGCGTATCGCCGTGCAGCGCGGCGCCGTAGAGCCACACGCGGGCGTCGTGGCCCTCGAACAGCCGGCCCGCCAGCGACGTCGCGGACTCCGGCAGCAGGCGTGCGAACTGCAGCGTCTGCAGCGGCCCGGCCCGGGTCACGAGCTTCAGCGGGCCGCCGACCGGCGGGAAGCCGGCCAGCATCGTCGAGCGCACCGCGTCGAAATGCCGGATGAATGGGTCGGCGAACGACGCCCAGCGGTCGCCGTCGCCGGGATGGCGGCCGTTCAGCGACGCAGCGGTCGCCGCGATGTCGCGATACAGGACCGCGGCCTCGCCGCCGGGCAACGGGTGCGCAGAGCACGCGCCCGGGTGCACCCATTCGAGCCCGTGCTCGGCCAGCGGCATCCGCGCGAACACCGGCGAGGCGGCGGCCGCCGGATACACCGCGGAGAACGTGTCGTGCTGGAAGCCGGGCAGCGTGAGCTCCTCGGTGCGCACCGCCCCGCCGGGACGGTCGGCCGCCTCCAGGACGACGACAGAGCGCCCGGCCTCGGCCAGCCGGATCGCGGCGGCCAGCCCGTTTGGGCCGCTCCCGATGACGACGGCGTCGGGCAAGCGGCTAGCGGCTAGCGGCCGAGGCCGCGGACGAGCTCACGCGCCTGCATGCGCAGGTGCCCGAGGTGCTCGCGGATGTCGGCGAGCCCCGCCCGCAGCTCGGCGTCGCCGACCTCGACGGGCATCATCGAGTCCTGGAGCGTGACGAGCTCGGCGTCGGCGGCGCCGACGGCGTCGACGGCCGTGTCGAGCAGCTCCTTGACGCTGCGCGCGCTGTTGGGCGGCGGAGCCGGATCGAACGCGCGCGGCGGCAGACCGCTGCGCTCCGCGAAGCCGGCGTGCGTGCGCTTGGCGCGACCGTAGGCGACCTGCACCGGGCGGAACAGGAGCTCCTCCAGGCGGTCGCCGGTCGGCTCGTCGAGCTGCTCGTAGGCCGCCCCGAGGGCGGCGAGCGCGACCCCGATCCGGTCGGTGGCCTCGGCCACGGCATCCAGCAGCTCCTGCCGCGCCTGCGCGGTCACGTACGCCATATCGCCAGGGTACGCGGTTCAGGAGCTCGCGCCGCGAGGTTCCGCCGCCGGTGCGCGGACCACCTGCTCCATCAGCAGCGCATCGCGCCACTCGCCGGTGAACGTGTCGCGCCACTGCGCCTCCAGCACGCCGACGCGCCGGAAGCCCGCCGCCTCGTAGCAGCGGATCGCCGGCTCGTTGTCGACCGCCGGGTCGATCGTGATCCGGTGGTGGCCGCGCTCGCCGACGAGGTGCTCGATGGCGAGGGCGATCGCCTCGGTCCCGACGCCCTGCCGGTGGTGGTCGGGGTCGACGAACAGGTCGATCCCCGCGTACCGGCAGTCGGGCTCCAGCTCCTCCCAGAACTGGAGATAGCCGACGATCGTGCCGTCGCGCAGGATCGTGAAGCTCGTCACGCGCGGGTCGTCGTCGTCGGGGAACTCCGGGTGCGGCACGCCCCACCAGGCCGACACGGCGGGCGTGCGGTGGATGGCCAGCAGCGCCTCGCGCTCCCGAACGGCATCGGGGGTCCGCAGGACGAGCGTCGCGCCGCGCAGCTCGAGCATCCACGGAGCCTAGAACGGCGGAGAGGTGTCGTCGACCGGCGATGCGGTTAGGTACGACGCCATGCTCCGCCTCGCCCGCCGCGAACCCTCCGCCCTGCTGCTCGCCGCCCAGCTGGCGGGCGTGCTGCTGTACCCCTTCATGGAGGGCCACGGGGTCGGCCGCGCGCTGTTCAGCGTCTTCGGCATCGCCGTGCTCGGCCTCGTCGTGCTGGCGGTCCAAAGCACGCCGGCGCTGACGTGGGTCGGCGTGCTGCTCGGCATCCCGGCGACGGTCCTGCTCCTCCTCCAGGCGATCACGGGCAGCGAGGGACTGCTGCCGTACTCCTCGGCCCTCGAAGCCGTCCTGTACTTCTACGCCGCCTACGCGCTCATCGCCTACATGTTGGCCGACCACGTCATCACGCGGGACGAGCTGTTCGCCGTGGGCGCGACGTTCACGCTCGTGGCCTGGGCGTTCGCCTACACCTACACCGTCTGCCAGGCGGTCGAGCCCCAGAGCTTCACCGCCGCCATCGACCCGGGGGGCCAGCGCACCTGGATGGAGCTGCTGTTCCTGAGCTTCACGACGCTGTCGAGCACGGGGCTGAGCGACGTGGTGCCGGTCAAGCCGTTCGCCCGCTCGCTCGTGATGCTCGAGCAGGTCGGGGGCGTCGCCTACGTGGCAATGGTCGTCTCCCGGCTCGTCGGCCTGCTGGTGATGCGCCAGACGCAGGCGAAGTGACGCGGCCCTAGGACGGCCAGTACATCTTGCGCTCGTAGTCGGCCAGCATCCGCGTGGCCGAGAACTCGGGCGACAGCGTCTTCAGCGACGCGCGCATCCTGGTCGCCCATGCGCTGCCCGCGTCGTAGAACTCGGGCACGATCTCCTGCTCGATCAGGTTGTACAACATGGCGGCGTCGCGCGAGTCCTGCGCCTGATGGTCGGCGTCGACGTCGCCGGGAAGCGCCCAGCCGTTGGTGCCGTCGTAGGCCTCCGCCCACCAGCCGTCCAGGACGCTCAGCTGCAGCCCGCCGTTGAGCACCGACTTCATGCCGCTCGTGCCGCTGGCCTCCAGCGGCGGCCGCGGGAGGTTGACCCACACGTCGCAGCCCTGGACGAGCTTGGCGCCGATCGCGAGGTCGTAGTCGGCGAGGAACACGACGCGGGTCTGGGTCCCGTCCGCCCCGCGCAGCTCCAGCAGCTGCTGGATGAGCCGCTTGCCGGGCTCGTCGCGCGGGTGCGCCTTGCCGGCGATGACGAGCTGCAGGGGCCGGTCGCCGCGCAGGAGTTCCAGCGCGCGCTCGGCATCGTGGATCAACAACGACAGGCGCTTGTAGGTCGCCACGCGGCGCGCGAAGCCGAGCGTCAGGACGTCGGGGTCGAAGGCGACCTCGCCCGCCGCCACGAAGTCGCGCTCCTCCCCACGACCCAGGCGGTCGCGCGGGATGCGCTCCCGGATGAGGTCGACGAGCGCCGAGCGCTGCTGACGGCGGACGGCGCGGAGGTCGTCGTCGCCGATGCCGTCGATCGCCGCCCACGTCTGCGGGTCGGCGGCGCGCGTCAGCCAGCCGTCGCCGAGGTGGCGGTCGAGCAGCGTGCGCATCGGGTCGCCGACCCACGTCGGGACGTGCACGCCGTTGGTGACGTGCGTGATCGGGACGTCCTCGACCGGGCGGTCGGGCCAGATCTCGTGCCACATCTCGCGCGCGACCTCGCCGTGGCGGGCGCTGACGGCGTTGGTCGCGCGGGCCGTGCGCAGCGCCAGCTGCGTGATCCCGAAGGGCTCGTGCTCGTCGGTGGGATGCGTGCGCCCGAGCTCGAGCACCGCGTCCATCTCGAAGCCGCGGTGGCGCACGACCGGCGCCAGCAGCGCGGCGACCTCGGCGCCGGGGTAGGCGTCGTTGCCGGCGGGGACCGGCGTGTGCGTCGTGAAGACCGTGCGCTGACGGGCGTGCTCGACGGTCTCCTCCAG
>JAWVGD010000268.1:0-8851 GCA_033855515.1 Baekduia sp. | reverse complement strand
GGGCAGAACGTGCTCGCCCACTCGGTCGAGTGCGCCCACCTGGCGGCGTTGATGGCCTCCGAGCTCGGCGCGAGCACCAAGACGGCTCGGCGCGCGGCCCTGCTGCACGACATCGGCAAGGCGGTCTCGCACGAGATCGAGGGGCCGCTTGCCCTCGTCGGCGGTGACCTGGCCCGCCGCCACGGCGAGGCCGAGGCCGTCGCGCACGCGATGGAGGCCCATCACAACGAGGTCGAGCCCCAGACGGTCGAGGCCGTGATCGTCCAGGCCGCCGACGCGCTGTCGGGCGCGCGGCCCGGCGCGCGCGGCGAGTCGCTGGAGCACTACGTCAAGCGGCTGCGCGACCTGGAGAAGCTCGCCACCCGCCACGAGGGCGTCGACAAGGTGTACGCCATGCAGGCGGGGCGCGAGATCCGCGTCATCGTCGAGCCCGGCACGATCAGCGACGACAACGCCGTGGCGCTGTCGCACAAGATCGCCCGCGAGATCGAGCAGGAGCTCGAGTACCCCGGGCAGATCAAGGTGACGGTGATCCGCGAGTCAAGGGCCGTGGATTACGCGAAGTGACCGTCTCAAGCCCGTGGTGCCTGCGTTTGTCGACAACAAGGGCCGTGGACTACGCCAAGTGACCGTCTCAAGCCCGTGGTACCTGCGGTTGTCGACAACAAGGGCCGTGGACTACGCCAAGTGACCCCGGCGCGCGCCGCAGCTACCCTTGCACGGCCGTGAGCAAGACCTTCCACGTCACCACCTTCGGGTGCCAGATGAACGAGCACGACTCCGAACGGATGAAGGGCATGCTCGAGTCGCTGGGCTACGCCGAGGCCGCCGAGCAGCAGGACGCCAAGCTCATCCTGTTCAACACGTGCTCGATCCGGGAGAAGGCCGACAGCCGCTTCATCTCCTACCTGCAGCTGGCCGCGTCCTACAAGCGCCGCGACCCCGAGATCGTCATCGGCGTCGGCGGCTGCTGGGCGCAGTCGGTCAAGCAGGACGTCTTTCGCCAGTTCCCCTACGTCGACGTGGCGTTCGGGCCGGGCCAGGTCCACAAGCTCGCGGAGTTCCTGACCAGCGACTCGCTGACGGCCCAGGGGTTCTTCGAGTTCGAGGGCTTCACCGGCCATCTGCCCGAGAAGCGCGCCCGCGACTTCCAGTCCTGGGTGCAGATCTCGGTGGGCTGCAACATGAAGTGCTCGTACTGCATCGTGCCGTCCACGCGCGGGCGCCAGGTCGACCGCCCGCTGGACGAGCTCGTCGCCGAGGTCCGCGCCCAGGTCGCCGAGGGCGTGCGCGAGGTGACGCTCCTGGGCCAGAACGTCAACGCCTACGGGCGCGAGACCCACGGCCGGCGTGCGTCGTTCGCCCAGCTGCTGCACGAGCTCGACGCGATCGAGGGCCTGGACCGCATCCGCTACACGAGCCCGCATCCGCAGGACATGAAGGAGGACGTGGTGCTCGCGCACGCCGAGCTCGAATCGGTCTGCCCGCACATGCACCTCCCGCTGCAGTCCGGCTCGTCGCGGATCCTCAAGAAGATGCGGCGGACGTATACGCGCGAGCGGTTCCTGGACCGCGTCGCCCTCATCCGCGAGCACAACCCGGACATCGCGCTGACGACCGACATCATCATCGGCTTCCCGGGGGAGACCGAGGCCGACTTCGAGGAGACCCTCGAGGTCTGCGAGGCCGTCGGCTTCGACGGCGCGTTCACCTTCATCTACTCGCCGCGGCGCGAGACCGAGGCGGCCGCGCTCGTCGGCGAGTTCGTGCCGCACGAGGTCAGCGTCGAGCGCATGGAGCGCCTGGTCGAGGTCGTCCAGCGCCGTGCCGGCGAGCGCGCCCAGCGCTTCGTGGGGCGGACGCTCGACGTGCTCGTCGAGGGGTCCTCCCGCACCGACGCCTCCCGCCTGCGCGGGCGCATCGGGCACGGCAAGGTCGTCAACTTCTCCGGCCTGGCGCAGCCCGGCGAGATCGTCCCGGTCGAGATCACCGCGGCGACGTCCCAGACGCTGGCGGGCGAGATGTCGCTGCTGGCGCGCGCGCTGACCTAGCGACTCGCCTCCGTCCGCGCGACGTGCGAACATACGTTCGTGCGCTGGGACAACCTGAAGATCGAGACCGAAGAGGGCACCCGCCTCCCCGGCTACCGCGACCCGGCGACCGTGCGCCGCTTCGACGCGCCCGAGGCGCTCGACATGCGCTTCTACGAGATCCACGCGAAGTCGGCGCTGAACCGCGTGCCCGAGGCGTCGCGGATGCCGTTCCGGTGGACGATCAACCCCTACCGGGGATGCAGCCATGCGTGCGTGTACTGCACCTCGCCTGACACGCCGGTGCTGTTGGCGGACGGGACGAGCCGCGCGATCGGGCACCTGCAGCGCGGCGATCAGATCGTCGGCACCACCATCCGAGGGGCAGACCGACGCTTCGTGACGACAGAGGTGCTCGACCGGTGGTCGACCGTCAAGCCGGCGTTTCGCGTCACGCTGGCCGACGGCACAGAGCTCGTCACCAGCGGTGACCACCGCTTCCTGACCGAACGCGGATGGAAACACGTCACCGGAAGCATGGCCGGCGCAGACCAGCGGCCATACCTGACGGTCAACAACTCGATGATGGGTTTTGGCGCCTTGCCCGACGGACCGCTCAAGGACGAGGACTATCGGCGCGGGTATCTCAGTGGGATGGTCCGTGGCGACGGCACCATCGGGTCGTATGCCTACAAGCGACCCGGCCGCTCGGGCGTCGTGCACGGGTTCCGGCCGGCGCTCGTCGATGACGAAGCGCTCATGCGTGCCCGGTCGTACCTGCAGTCCGACGACGTCGAGACGCATCTCGCGGTCGTCGCTTCGACCGGTCGGCCGATGCGGGCGGTCCGCACCGGGCGACGCGCCGGGGTGGACCGCATCCGCGAGCTCATCCGGTGGCCGACCGTGCCGACGCTGGAATGGCGCAAGGGCTTCCTGGCAGGGATCTTCGACGCGGAGGGCTCGTGGAGCTGCGGGGTCCTGCAGATCGCCAACAACGATCCGATGATGCTCGACGCGACGCTGCTCTCGTTGCGGCGGCTGGGCTTCGACGCGATCACCGAGCCGGCCCGGCCGAATGGGTGTCGCAACGTCAGGGTGCGCGGCGGGCTGGTCCAGCACCTGCGGTTCTTCGCCCTCACCGATCCGGCGATCGGCCGGAAGCGGAGCCTTGAGGGCAACGCCGTGAAGACCGATGCCGGCCTGCAGGTGGTCTCGATCGAGCCGCTCGGCGTGACCATGCGCCTGTGTGACATCACCACCGGCACGGGCGACTTCATCGCCAACGGGGTGGTGAGCCACAACTGCTTCGCCCGTCCAACGCATACCTATCTGGACTTCGACGCGGGCCGCGACTTCGAGCGCGAGATCGTCGTCAAGGTCAACGTGCCGGAGGTGCTCCGCGCCGAGCTGCGACGGCCGTCGTGGAAGGGCGAGCACATCGCGATGGGCACGAACACGGACCCGTATCAGTGGGTCGAGGGCCGCTACAAGCTCATGCCGGGGATCTGGGAGGCGCTGCGCGACTACCGCAACCCCTGCTCGGTGCTGACGAAGTCCCCGCTCGTGCTGCGGGACCTCCCGCTGCTGAAGGAGATCGCGGCGGTCACCGACGTCAGCGCGAACCTCAGCGTCCCGACGATCGACGAGAAGGCGTGGCGGGCGACCGAGCCGCACACGCCGAACCCCCGCGCACGTCTGGAGGCGGTCGCCGAGCTCAACCGCAACGGCATCTCGACGGGCATCCTCGTGGCGCCGCTCATGCCCGGGATCAACGACGATCCCAAGCAGGTCGAGGAGATCATCCAGACCGCGATCGACGCGGGCGCGACGAGCATCGGCGGCATCGGGCTCCACCTGCGCGGCGAGGTCCGCGGCGTGTTCATGGAGTGGTTGAGGTCCTACCGGCCCGACCTGGTCGAGCACTACGAGGAGCTCTACGCGCGCGGCGCGTACCTGCAGCAGCCCGAACGCGACCGCATCGCCGGGCTGCTGCGCGCCGGCGGCGCGCCCGGAGCGCGGCCGTTCCGCCGCGATCCCGCCGACGACCGCCCGCTGGAGCGTGCGCTGCGCCTGCGACCCTCGGGGCTGCGAAGCGCGCGCCGGCCGCCGGGGGGCGCAGCGGCGTCCGGTTCGCCTGCGGACCGGCCGGCGACCCCCTCGCAGGAGTCGCTGTTCTAGGCCAGACGCAGGGCTTTTGCGCAGTGTGCGCCGCATCACACAGTCTGGTGTAGACGCGGCCACAGTGGGAAGGGAGACGACATCAGCCGTTTCCACGACACCCCAAAGGAGCCGATGAGCCGCTTTCTGACCACCCGCAGCCATTCCTGGAGAGAGGCCGGCCTCGCCCGGCAGCTGAGCGCCCGCGCGGTCAAGCGCGCGAGGGTCCAGACGCTCGTGCTGATGCCGATGATCGCCGGCGTCCTGATCCTGTACTCCTACCGCCAGCGGATCTTCGGGGTCGACGAGCCCGTGCGCATCGCCACGGTGTTCGCGCTCGTGGCCTTGGGCTGGCAGTTCGCCCGTGACCTCGGGCGCGCTGCCGGCCCGACGCTCTTTCGGCGGATGGACCCCGGCACCGCGGGCACCGTCGGCTTCCTCGTGCGGTTCTTCACGATCATCCTCGCCGTGCTGGTGGCGCTCCGCGTCGCGGGGCTCGACCCGCGGACGCTGGCCGTCGGCGGCGCGTTCACGGCCGTCATCCTCGGTCTCGCCGCGCAGCAGACGTTCGGCAACCTCTTCGCCGGCCTGGTGCTCCTGAGCGCGCGGCCGTTCCGCGTCGGCGACCGCGTCCGCCTCCAGGGCGGCGGGCTCGCCGGCACGATGGAGGGCGTCGTGAGCTCCCTCGGCCTGCTCTACACGACGTTCTCCGACGGCGAGGACCAGATCATGGTCCCCAACAACGTCGTGCTGAGCGTCGCGGTGATCCCGCTGCACGAGCCCGCCGGCGTCGACCTCCGCGCCCGGCTGCGCCCTGGCGTCACGCCCGTCGACATCCAGACGCTGCTCGAGGAGACGATCGAGACCCCGATGCGCGACAAGCCGCGCGTCGTGCTGGAGGAGATCGACGGCGACGAGACCGTCGTGCGCATCGGCGTGTCGCCGGAGACCCCGAGCGAAGGGGCGCGCCTGTCCTCCGAGGTGCTCCACGCCCTCGCCGGCGAGACGTCCCGGCGCGCCGAGGCCGCGTAGGGGCGGCCGCCCGGCGGATCAGCGCTTGTCGGCCTGCCCCGCGACGAGCTGCTCGGTGACCTTGTCGCCGCCGAGCTTCTTGGCGACCTTCGCCGAGAAGGTCGGCGCGATCGAGGCGAAGGTCGTTCCGACGCGCATGCCGACCGGGGCGACGTCCAGCTCGCCCTTGTTCTGCTCGATCGCGCGCAGGACCGCGGTGGCGACGTCGTCGGGGGTGCTCGTCCCGACGCCCTTGGGCAGCCGCGCGCCCGACTCGTGGAACATGCCGGCGTCGCGGATGAACCCCGGGAACACGACGCTCACGCCGACGCCGCGCGGCCCCAGATCGCCCCGCGCCCCCTGGCCGAAGCCCCGCAGCCCGAACTTCGTCGCGCTGTAGATCGAGCTCGACGGCTGGCTGGACTTCCCCGCGAGCGAGGAGATGAGGACGATGTGGCCGCGACCGCGCTGCGCCATCCGCTCGCCGAGCATGCGCGAGAGCGCGATCGGCGCCCGCAGGTTCACCTCCAGCGCCCGATCGATCTGCTCGACGCTGAAGTCCAGAAGGTCGCCCGAGGCCGGCAGCGCGGCGTTGGCGACGAGGATGTCGACCTCGCCCGCCTCCTCGACCAGGCGCTCGACGGCGGCACGGTCGGCGAGGTCGACCGCCGTGGCGGCGCCCCCGATCTCGGCCGCCAGCGGCTCCAGCACATCGAGGCGCCGACCGGTGAGCACCAGCGACGCACCCGCGGCGTGGAGCCGCCGGGCGATCGCGTGACCGATCCCGCCGGTGGCACCGGTGAGCAAGACAGACGAGCCGCGGAGTTCCATGCGGGCAAGCCTAATGGCATGCTGCGCACAGGATGACCAGCGTGCTTGCCCTCTTCGGGCCCACGGGCGTCGGAAAGACGGAGCTGGCGATCGCCGTCGCAGAGCGGCTGCGCGCCCGCGGCGAACGCCCCGTCGCCGTGTCTGCCGACGCCCTGCAGGTCTACCGCGGGCTGGAGATCGTCTCCGGCGCCGCGTCGGCCGCCGACCAGAAGCGGCTCGAGCACCGGCTGATCTCGATCGTGCCGGTCACCGAGCGCTTCAGCGTCGCGCAGTACGCCGAACGCGCACACGCCGAGATCGACGCGCTGCTCGCCGAGGGCGCCACGCCGATCGTCGTCGGGGGCACCGGCCTGTACCTGCGGGCCGCGCTCGCCGAGCTCGACCTCCGGCCGCCGCCGCCGCCCGGCGTCCGCGAAGCGCTCATGGAGGAGGCCGCCGAGCGCGGCACCGAGGCGCTGCACGCCGACCTGGCGTCCAAGGCGCCTGCCGTCGCGGCCGTCATCGACCCCCGCGACCGCCACCGCGTCGTCCGGGCGCTGGAGCTCGATGCCCAGGGGGCGCTCGACGAGTCGCCGCGCGTCGACAACCAGCTCTGGACCCAGGACACCCGCCGCCCGACGCGGCTCGTCGCACTCACGATGGACCGCGACGAGCTGCACGAGCGCATCTCCGAGCGGGTCGACGCGATGGTCGCCGCCGGCGCCGTCGCCGAGGTCCGCGCCGCCGACGCGGCCGGCGCCTCGGCGACCGCCCGCAAGGCGCTCGGCTTCGAAGAGCTGCTGCGCGACGACGTCGACGCCATGAAGGTCCGCACACGCCAGTACGCGCGCCGTCAGCTGACGTGGCTCCGGAAGCTGCCGGGCGTCGAGCGCGTCGACCTCACCGGCCGCGACGCCGAGGACGTCGCCGCCGAGCTCGTCGTATAGCCTCGCGCGCCGATGCACTTCGAGAAGTGGCAGGCGCTGGGCAACGACTACATCATCGTCGAGCGCGACCGGCTGCCGTTCCCGCTGACGCCCGCGCGGGTGCGGCGCCTGTGCGACATGCACCTCGGCGTCGGCTCCGACGGCATCCTGGAGCTGGCGGCCGCCGACGCGCCCGGGTTCGTCGCCCGACTGCGCATCCTCAACCCCGACGGCTCCGAGGCCGAGCTGTCGGGCAACGGCGCGCGCGAGGCCGTCATGTACCTGCGACGCGCCGGCTGGACCGACCAGGCGCAGTTCTCGATCCAGACCGCCGCCGGCGAGATCCGGCCGACGATCCTCGACGCGCAGACCTGCACGCTCGACATGGGGCGCGCGCGCCTGCGGTCGGCGGACTTCCCGGCGGGCGGCGAGGACGGGCTCGGCACGCTGGAGGCCGGCGGTCGCACGTGGCGCTTCCAGCACGTCCAGGTCGGCAACCCGCAGTGCGCGATCCACGTGCCCGACGCCGACGAGCTCGAGGCGCTCGACCTGCCCGCCATCGGTCCCGAGATCGAGCGCCACGCCGGCTTTCCCAACCGCACCAACGTCTCGTTCTTCCGCGCGGTGGCGCCGGACCGCATCCGCGCCCGGATCTTCGAGCGCGGGGTCGGGGAGACGAGCGCCTCGGGCACCGGCGCCTCGGGCGCCGCCATCGCCCACGTGCTGGGCGGCGGCGACAGCCCCGTGACCGTGCAGCTCGACGGGGGCGAGTTGGTCGTCGACGTCGATGAGAGCCTGCTCTTCACGCTGACGGGCTGGGCACTGCCGTCCTACGCCGGGGACGTGAGCCCCGAGCTGCTGGCCACCCTGCGCGCCCTCTAGGCTCCAGTCCGATGACCGAGCAGCAGCGCACCACAGGCCCCGCCTGGGCCGTCGGCCTGGCCACCACGACCGTGCCCGAGGGCAAGGTCCTCGACACGCTGTACGTCGCGCCCCGCCTGCGGCTCGAGGGCGCGCCCGCCGGCGCGCAGCCGGGGACGCGTCGGCTGAAGTTCGCCGAGGCGACGGATCTCGGCGGCGGTGCCTTCGCCGGCGCGATCGGGGCCGACGAGCTGCGCGACGTGGCGGTCGTCGCCGTCCTGACCGTCATCGAAGACCTCGCGGCGCCGCCCGCGGACGCGCACGACGCCTATCTCCGCCTGCATCTGCTGAGCCACCGGCTCGTGACGCCCAACTCCATCAACTTGGACGGCATCTTCGGGGTGCTGCCCAACGTCGCCTGGACCAACCGCGGGCCGGTCGACCCGGCGGCCCTCGAGTCGGTCCGCCTCCGGGCCCGCGCGCTGGACCGCCCGCTGTCGGTGACGTCGGTCGACAAGTTCCCGCAGATGACCGATTATGTCGCCCCGCCGGGCGTCCGCGTGGCCGACGCGCGGCGCGTCCGGCTGGGCGCGCACCTGGCCGAGGGCACGACGGTCATGCATGAGGGCTTCGTGAACTTCAACGCCGGCACGCTCGGCGCCTCGATGGTCGAGGGGCGCATCAGCCAGGGCGTGGTGATCGGCGACGGCAGCGACATCGGCGGCGGCGCGTCGATCATGGGCACGCTCTCGGGCGGCGGCACGACGGTCATCGCGGTGGGCCGCAACAGCCTGATCGGCGCCAACGGCGGCCTCGGGATCTCGCTCGGCGACGAGTGCATCGTCGAGGCCGGGCTGTACCTGACGGCCGGCACGCGCGTGACGACGCCCGAGGGCGAGGTCGTCAAGGCGCGGGACCTGTCGGGCCAGGACAACCTGCTGTTCCGGCGCAACAGCGCGACCGGCGTGGTCGAGGTCCTGCCGCGCGCCGGCGCGTCGTGGGCCGGGCTGAACGCGGCCCTGCACGCGAACTAGGGGAACACTGGCCCAGAGGGCC
>JAWVGD010000267.1:0-11218 GCA_033855515.1 Baekduia sp. | reverse complement strand
CGCGCGCTGCTGTCGGTGCGGCCGGACCTCGTGCGGATCGCCGAGCCCGTGCGGGGCGCCTGGGCGCCGGAGCACGCGCCGCGCGCGGAGGTCGCCCGATGAGCGGCCGCGTCTCCTTCGTCGGCGCCGGCCCCGGCGCGCCCGACCTCCTGACCGTGCGCGCGGTGCGGATCCTCGGGGAGGCCGACGTCCTCGTGTGGGCGCGCTCGCTCGTGGACCCCGCGATCCTCGGGCATGCCAAGCCGGGGGCCGAGCTCGTCGCCTCCGACGACCGGACCCACGAGGAGGTCGTGGCGATCTACGCCCGCGCGGCCGACCAAGGCCTTCATGTCGCTCGTGTGCACTCGGGCGACCCCACGGTCTACAGCGCGCTGCACGAGCAGCTCCAGGCCTGCCGCGCGCTCGGGCTGGCGACCGAGATCGTCCCCGGCGTCTCGTCGGTCAGCGCGGCGGCGGCGGCGCTCGGCCAGGAGCTGACGATCCCCGACGTGTCGCAGACGCTCATCTACACGCGCCGGCCCACGCGCACGTCGATGCCGGCCAACGAGCAGCTCGTCGAGCTCGCCCGGCACGGCACGACGCTCGTCCTGTTCCTGTCGGTCCGCCGACCCCGAGAGCTCCAGCAGGATCTCCTGGACGGCGGCTACGCGCCCGAGACGCCGTGCGCGGTCGTCTATCGCGCCAGCTGGCCCGACGAGCTCGTCGTCCGCACGCCGCTGGCGGGACTCGCCGCGGAGATCAAGGCCCACCGGATCACGACGCAGGCGCTGGTGCTCGTCGGGCCGGCGCTGCAGAAGGCGCCGCCCGCCGGCCGCTCGCACGTCTACGACCCGGGCTACGGCCATCGCTACCGCCCCCTCGGCCGCCCCGACCGCTACAAGAAGACGGCCGGCGCCGATGGCTGACCTCCGCACGCCCAACCTCCCGGCGTCGGCGCGCCGCGTGGCGACCGGCACGCTCCGCTACGGCTGGACGACCGGGACGTGCAGCGCCGCCGCCGCGAAGGCCGCCGCGCTGCTGCTGCGCGACGGCGATCCGCCCCACGAGGTCGAGGTCCCGCTGCCCAAGGGCGAGCGGCGCCCGAGCTTCCCGGTGGAGCGCTGCGAGCGCGACGGCGACGCAGCGGTCGCCGTGGTGGTCAAGGACGCCGGTGACGACCCCGACGTCACCCACGGCGCGCACCTCACCGCCCGCGTGACGCTGACCGCCGAGCCGGGGATCGTCCTGCGCGGCGGCGACGGCGTCGGGACCGTGACGCGGCCGGGGCTCGGCCTCGAGGTCGGCGGTCCGGCGATCAACAAGGGCCCGCGCGCCCAGATCACGGCCGCGGTCGGCGAGGTGGTCGACCTTGACCGCGTCGGCGTGGAGGTCGTCCTCAGCGTCCCCGGCGGCGAGAAGATGGGGCGCCGGACGTCGAACCCGCGGCTGGGGATCATGGGCGGGATCTCGATCCTCGGGACGACCGGGATCGTGCGCCCGTTCTCGACCGCGGCATGGCGGGCCAGCGTCGGCCAGGCCATCGACGTCATGGACGCCCAGGGGTCCAAGACGGTGGTGTTGACCACCGGCGGCCGGACCGAGAAGGCGGCGCGGCGGCTCCTGCCCGAGCTGCCGGAGGTCTGCTTCGTCGAGGTCGGCGACTTCACCGGCTACGGGCTCAAGCGCGCCGCCAAGCTCGAGTTCGAGCGCTGCGTGTTCGTCGGCATGGCGGGCAAGCTGGCCAAGCTCGCCGCCGGGATCATGATGACCCACTGGACGCGGTCCAAGGTCGACCCGCTGTTCCTGGCCGAGGTGACGCGCGAGGCCGGCGGCGGCGAGGCGCTGGCCGCCGAGGTGGCCGCCTCCAACACCGGCCGGCACGCGTGGGAGCTCTGGGAGGCCGCCGGGCTGGCCGCCGCCAGCGACCTGTTGTGCACCAAGGTGGCCGACAACCTGTCGTCCTACATCAACGGCGCGCTGGTCGTCGACTGCGCGATCGTCGACTTCGAGGGCGCGCGGCTGGCCGGGGCGTCTCCGGGCGCCCGCGCGCGCTTGGACGTGCGGGCGCTCAACGGATGACGGCCCCGTCGATCAGCGTCCTGGGCGTGCACGGGGGCCGCGTGCCGCACGGGACCGAGGGGCTCATCGCGCGCGCGGCGCTCGTCGCCGGCGGCGCACGGCAGCTGGAGGCACTGGCGCCCGCCGGTGCGCGGACGCTGCGGCTCGGCGCGGGGATCGACGAGGCCTTGGCGCGGGTCGTCGCCGATCCCGGCCCGGTCGTCGTGCTGGCCTCGGGTGACCCGGGGTTCTTCGGGATCGTGCGAGCGCTCGGCCGCGCCGTGGACCCGTCGCTGCTGGTCGTGCGCCCGGCGCCGTCGTCGGCGGCCGCCGCGTTCGCCCGGCTCGGTCTCGCCTGGGACGACGCGCTGCTGGTGTCCGCCCACGCCCGTGACCCGCGGCGCGCGCTGCACGCCGCGCTGCGCCACCCGAAGGTCGCGATCCTGACCGACGCCGACGCGTCGCCGGCGTGGTTCGCCGAGCGGCTGCGCGGCAGCGGCGTGACGCTCGCCGTCGCCGAGCGCCTCGGGGAGCCCGGCGAGCGGGTCGTCACCGGGACGCCGGAGGAGCTCGCGGCGATGACGTTCGCCGATCCGAACGTCCTGATCGTGCTCGGTCCGGGGTCCCCGCAGGAGCTGCTCGCGCCGACATGGGCCTTGCCCGAGGACGCCTTCGACCACCGCGCGGGGATGATCACCAAGCGAGAGATCCGCGCGTTCGCGCTGGGCCACCTCGGGCCGCGGACCGGCGAGCTGGTCTGGGACGTCGGCTGCGGCAGCGGATCGGTGGCCGTCGAGTGCGCCCGGCTGGGCGCCGCGGCCATCGCGATCGACGACGACGCCGACGCCATCGCGCGCACCACGCGCAACGCCGCCGCCTTCGGCGTGCCGGTCCGCGTCGTCGCGGGCCGCGCGCCCGGCGCGCTGGCCGGCCTGCCGGACCCCGACGCGGTCTTCGTCGGGGGCGGCGGGGCGGACCTCGAGGCGATCCTCGACGACTGCGCCGGGCGGGCGCGGCGCGTGGTCGTCGTGACGCTCGCGCTGATCGAGCGCGCGGGGCCGGTGCTCGAGCGCCTCGGCGCGGCGGGGCTGCAGGCCGAGGCCACGATGATCCAGGCGTCACGGCTGTCGGCGCTGGCCGGCGGTCACCGCCTCGCGGCGACCAACCCCGTGATCGTGGCCGTGGGGCGGCGGGCATGATCGCCGTCGGCGTGGGCGCGAGCCGTGGATGCCCGGCCGCCGAGCTGGCGGCGCTCGTCGACGCGGGACTCACCGGCGCCGGGCTCGCGTCCGGCGAGGTCGCGGTCCTCGCGTCGGCCGACCTCAAGGCCGACGAGCCGGCGGTGCTCGCCCTCGCCGCGCAGCGCGGCTGGCCGCTGCGCACGTTCGCGGCCGCCGAGCTGGCGGCGGTCGCCGTCCCGACCCCGTCAGCGACGGTCGCCCGCCACACCGGGACGCCGAGCGTCGCCGAGGCCGCGGCGCTCCTGGCCGCCGCGCCCGCGGAGTTGTTGGTGCTCAAGCGCCGGTCCGCGCACGCGACGTGCGCCGTCGCGGCCCGCCGTGCGGGCGACACCGGGCTCGTCTACGCCGCCACCACCGACTGCAAGGGCTGCGGCGCGTGCCTGAAGACCTGTCCCGAGCGGGCCCTGCGTCCCGCGCCGCCCGGCTTCGTCGCGGCCGGCGGCCCGCCGCTGCTCACGCTGGTCGACCGCTGCACCGGCTGCGGCGAGTGCCTGGAGATCTGTCCTGCCGACGCGTTCGTCGCGCTGACCCCGGAGGAGGCCCCGTGGCCCGCGTAGCCCACCCGATCGAGATCGAGAGCATGGCGATCCTGCGCTCGCGCTACGACTTCTCGCGGTTCGCGCCGCTGTCGCGCGCGGTCGCCGAGCGCGTCTGCCACGCGTCGGCGGACCTCTCGTTCGCCGACTCGCTGCTGCTGGACGAGGAGGCGCTGCGGGCCGGGCGCGCGGCGCTGGCCGGCGGCGCGCCGATCTACGCCGACGCGCGGATGGTCGCGGCCGGGATCACGTCGCGCGACGTGCGGGTCCCGCTGGCCGACCCGCGCGTCGCCGGGCTGGCCGAGCAGCGCGGCGTCACGCGCAGCGCGGCGGCGATGGCGCTCGCCGCGGCCGAGGCGCCGGCCGGGGCGATCTGGGTCGTCGGCAACGCGCCCACCGCGCTGTTGCAGCTGCTGCAGGAACCGCCGGCCGCGCCCGCGCTGATCGTCGGGCTGCCGGTCGGGTTCGTCGGCGCGGCCGAGGCCAAGGCCGCGCTCGCCGCCTCGGGGCTGCCGTGCGTCGCCAACCGCGGCGAGCGCGGCGGGAGCGCCGTCGCGGTCGCGGCGGTCAACGCCTTGTTGTACGCGGGCGGGGCCGCGTGACCCGTCCGCCGTTCGCGCCGCCGGCGCCCGCCCTGGTCGTCGCCTTCGGCGGGCCGCGCCGCTGCCTGTCGAGCGCGGTCGTCGGCGGCGGCCTGGTCACCGCGGAGGCGTGGCTGAACCTCCAGGTGGCCCATGGCTACGCGCGCATGGACCCCGATGTGCACTTGCGCGAGGAGATGGCCGCACGCGGCCTCGATCCCGCGACGACGCTCGGCGCGATGACCGCCGCGCAGGTCGATCGGGTCATCGAGTACGCCGAGGGCGGCGCCCGCGTGCTCGCGACGGTGGGGATCGGCGTCCCGCTGGCCGCCGCCGGGCGGCGCCTGCGCGAGGTCCCGGCGGTCAACACCATCAACATCCTGGTGCTGACCGATGCGCCGCTGACCGACGCGGGCCTGGTGTACGCCGTGCAGACCGCGACCGAGGCCAAGGCCCAGGCGCTGGCCGACGCCGGCGTCGCGGCGCGCAACCACGAGGGCCTCGCGACCGGCACGGCCACCGACAGCATCTGCGTCGCCGCCCGGCCCGGCGCGAGCGAGCCGTTCGCGGGACCGATGTCGGCGCCCGGCGCGGCGATCGCGCGCTGCGTGCACGCGGCGGTGCTCGAGGGCGCGCGGGACTTCGTCGCGCGGGCGACCGGCGCGCGGCGCGCATACGAGGCGGCCCGATGAGCGTCGCGCGTGGCGCGGGCCTGCTCGCCGCGGTCGCGCTCGACGCCGCGCTCGGCGACCCGGCGCGCTGGCATCCCGTCGCGGGCTTCGGTGCTGCGGCCGCAGCGGTCGAGCACGTGACCTACCGGCCGTCGCGCCTCGCCGGCGCCGCGCACGCGGGCGTGCTGGTGGCGCTCCCGACGCTGGTCGCCGCGCGCGCCTCGCGGGGCGGCGGGTCCGTCCGGCGCGTCGTGGGACTGGCCGCCTGCGGGTGGGCGGCGCTCGGCGGACGGTCGCTTCGCAGGACCGCGCTGCGGATGGCGGACCTCGTCGACGCCGGCGACCTCCCGCAGGCGCGGCAGCTGGCCCGGTCGCTCGTGGGGCGGCGCACCGACGGGCTCGACGGGCCGGACCTCGTCCGCGCGGCGCTCGAGTCGCTGGCCGAGAACACCGCCGACGCCGAGGCCGGGACGCTGGTCTGGGGTGCGGTGGCGGGCGCACCCGGCGCCGTGGCGCATCGCGCCGCCAACACGCTCGACGCGATGGTCGGCCACCGCGACGAGCGCTACCGCCGCTTCGGCTGGGGCGCCGCGCGCCTGGACGACGTCCTCGGCTGGCCGGCGGCCCGCGCCTGCGCGGCCTCCACGGTCGCCGCCGCGGCGCTGTGCGGGGAGGACGCCCGCGGCGCTCTGCGCGCCTGGCGCCGCGACGGGGGACGCCATCCGAGCCCGAACGCCGGCCGCGTCGAGGCGACCTTCGCCGGAGCCCTGAACGTGACGCTCGGCGGCGCCAACGACTACGGCGGCCGCATCGAGGAGCGCCCGCTGCTGGGCGACGGGCCGGCGCCCGACACCGCGGCCCTGCGCCGCGCCGTGCGCCTCAGCGCCGCCTCGACCGCCGTGCTCGCGCTGACCGCCGCCGCCGGAGCGGCCGCATGGCGCTGACCCTCGTGCACGGCCCGCGGCGGTCGGGCAAGAGCCGCGTCGCGGAGGCGCTCGCCGTGGCTAGCGCCGCCGAGGTAATGGTCCTCGCTCCGCTGACCGTCACCGACGACGAGATGGCCGCGCGGGTCGCTGCGCACCGGGCGGCGCGTCCGGCCGGATGGACGACGGTGGAGTCCGCCGAGGTCGTGGACGCCGTTCGAGCCGCGCCCGCGGGCGCGACGGTCCTGCTCGACTCGCTCGGCACGTGGGTCAGCGAGATCCTGTGGCGCGCCGGCACCTTGGAGGAGGACGCCGACAGCGCGGGCGTCGCGGCCACCCTGCGCGCCGATGCCCGCGCGCTGGCGCGCGCCGCCGCCGGCCGCGACGGCCACACGATCGTCGTCGTCGAGGAGGCCGGCTGGGGGCCGGTGCCGCCGTCGGGCGCGACCCGCCTGTGGCTCGACGCCCTCGGCGACGCGGCCCAGGCGCTCAGCGCCGCCGCCGACCGCGCGCTGCTGGTCGTCGGCGGCCGCACGCTGGAGCTGCCGTGAGCGCCGACGTCCACGGCGACCGCTGGGCCCGCGGCGCGCGCGCCGACCACGCGGTCAACGTGGCCTCCGGCGGCCCGCCGGACTGGCTGCGGGCGCTGCTGCGCGCCGAGCTCGACCGGGCGCTGAGCACCTACCCCGACGAGGCCGCGGCGACCGGCGCCGTCGCCCACCGCCACGGCCGCGCGCGCGAGGAGGTGGTCCTGCTCAACGGCGCCGCCCACGGCTTTGCGCTGCTGGCCGAGACGCTCCAGGCGGCCCGGCCGGTCGTCATCCACCCGCAGTTCACCGACCCCGACCGCGCGCTCGCCGCGGCCGGACGCCCGGCCGAGGCCGTCGTGCTGCCGGAGCCGTGGCACCTGGACCCAGCGGCGGTCCCGGCCGGCGCCGACCTCGTCATCGTCGGCAACCCGACCAACCCGACCGGCGTGCTGCACCCCGCCGCGGCGATCGAGGCCCTGCTGCGGCCCGGCCGGACCGTCGTGGTCGACGAGGCGTTCATGGACTTCGTCGCCGAGGGAGACCAGGCGACCACGTCGCTGGCCGGCGCCCAGGACCGCGACGGGCTGGTCGTGGTGCGCAGCCTCACGAAGATCCTGTCGGTGCCGGGCCTGCGCGTCGGCTACCTCCTGGCCCCGCCGGCGCTGGCCGCCCGGCTGCGTGCCCGGCGCGCGGCGTGGCCGGTCAACGGGCTCGCGCTCGCCGCCGCCCGGGCGGCCTCGCTCCATCCCGGGCGCCTCGTGCCCATCGCTGCCCGCGCCGGTCGGGACCGCCGCGCGCTGGAGGAGGCGCTGGGCAGCGCGCTGCCACAGGCGCGGGTTCATCCGGGGGCGGCGGGCTTCGTGCTCGTCGAGCTCGAGGGCGGCGATGCGCTCGCCGCGGCGCTGCGCGAGCGCCACGGCATCGCCGTCCGCCCCGCCGCCACCTTCCCGGGGCTCGGCCCGCGGCACCTGCGGCTGACCGCCCGCGGCGGCGCGGCCGACGGCCGGCTGGTCGCCGCGCTCGGCGCCGAGCACGCCCGGCGGCGCGGCGCCACGGCGGGCGCGACCGCGCCGCGGCACTAACCGCCGCGCGTCAGGTCCGGCACCGGCAGCGACGCGCACGCGCCCGTCGCGGCGTCGGCGCCCGCCGCGCACGTCGACCCGACGACCGGCAGCTCGACCGCCGACGGGTGCGCGGGATCGGTCAGGACCGAGACCTGGCCCCCGAGGCGCGCGAGCAGGGCGGGGGCGGGCGGCAGCGCGTGCGGGAAGTCGGAGGGGTCGACCACGATCTTCAGCCGGTGACCGGCCTTGAGGACCCAGTTGGTCGGGAAGACCTCGACGTCCACGGCGGTCGGCGTGCCGGCCGCGACCGGCAGGACCGACTCCTGCGTGAACGGATGCCAGGGCTGCAGCAGGTGGCCGCGGACGGTGCGGCTGCGCCGCGCGTCGGTGGCCCGGAAGGCCGCGGTCGCCCAGCCGGTCGTCATGCCGGCCGACGTCCCGTCGGGGGCGACGTCGTCGACGCGCACGGCGACGGCCGCGTCGGAGGCCGTCGTGCTGAGCCACAGCCGCGCCGCGATCGGGCCGGAGATCCGGAGGTCGGCGGCCAGCGGCGTGCTCGTGTAGCTCGCCCCGCCCGACAGCGCGTTGAGACGGTCGTCGGTGAAGCACGGCAGCTGCTCGCCGAGCCCGGCCGTCCACTGGCCGGTGCTCATCGTGCACACGCCGGCCACCGGGTGCTGCACGAAGCTCTGCGGCGCCTCGCCGGCGGCGGGCGCGTCGCGCGACACCGCCTGCCCGCCGCGCAGGTACCACCGCTGCGGGTCCAGACGCGGGTCGGGCCAGTCGGGCTGCGTCTCGTAGCGGCCGTCGCCGGGCGTGTACTGGGTGACCTTCGGGATCGCGCCGACGTTCGTGTCGATGCCCTTCAGGTACTGGTCGAACCACCGCAGCTGCAGGTCGGTCAGCGACGGGACGCCATCGGCGGGCAGGCCGGCGCCGGTGCTGCCGTTGACGTGCGTCCACGGGCCGACGAGCAGGCGCGCCGGAACGCGCGACTTCAACCGCTCGTAGATGAGTGGCTCGCCGCGCTGGAACAGGTCGTGCAGGCCGCCGACGACGAACGTCGGCACGCGGATATGATCAAGGACCTCGATCGGTGAGCGGGCCTTCCAGAACGGGCCGTCGTAGGCGATCGAGCCGCCGGTCATCGCCCCGACAAGGGTGGGGGCCGTGAACGAGAAGGCGCCGCCGACGTGCTGGCCCAGCGTGGTCAGGCCGCCGATCGCGTCGGCCGGGGAGCCCGTGAACGACGACTGCCCGGGGACGAGGCCACCGGCGGTGACCAGGCCCAGCCACAGCGGGATGAACGCGACGTTGACGTCTCCGCCGGAGAACGTGATGTCGCGGTAGCCGTCGGCCATCGGCACGACGGGGAAGATCGCCTTGAGGTGCGGCGGGCGCAGCGCTGCGGTGTAGAGCTGCATCAGGCCCATGTACGAGGGGCCGTCGAGGCCGACGGCGCCGGTGCTCCACGCCTGGCGCGCGGCCCACTCGACGACGTCGTAGCCGTCCTGCTGCTCGGCCGGTCCGAACGAGTCCCACGAGCCACCGGACGCGCCCGTGCCGCGGACGTCGACGGTGACCTGCACGTAGCCGCGCTGCACGAGCGCGTCGGCCGCGCCGCCGAGCGCGACGATCACGGCGCCGTCCTTGCCGTAGGGCGTCTGCGTGACCAGGACGGGATAGCGGCCGGGCACGTCTGGCCGGGTGACGTTCGCGCGCAGGACGGTCCCGTCGCGCGTGGTGATCGGCACGTCCTTGTCGGTGACCGTCCCGAACTGCGCCGGCCGGGTGTAGGGCGTCCAGCCGTCGGCGTTCGCGGCACCGGGTGCGGCCACCGCGCCCGCCGTGATCGCGACCATCGCCGCGAGGAGCCCCGCGGCTGTCCTGCATGTCTGACCCATGGTCGTAGGAACGCAAGGGTTCCCGGAAACTTGCGGCCCGGCGCTCAGCCTTCGTCCTGCGCCAGGACACGCTCGACCGAGGCGACCTTGTCCGCGAGCGTCTGGTCCTTGTCGCGCCGCTCGTCGAGCTTGAGGACGGTGTAGACGCGCGGCAGCCCGAGCTCGAAGGGGACCGCGTGCAGCTCGCCGACCAGGGACAGGATGTCGCCCGTGGCGCCCTCCAGCGACGTGCCCATCGCGTGCAGGACGTATCTGACGCGGTCCTGCTGCGCCAGCTTGCGCTGGATCGCGGCGATGTAGCGGCTGGCGCTCGGATCGCTGCGCCCGAGCCCGATGATCGTCACGTCGGCGGTCGCCATCGCGACGACGCTACCGCGCGCCGCGGGTTTCGCCCGCTGGGCGAACCCCCGTGCGGAACCTCGCCCCCGGGGCGAGCGTTCGCCTACCAGGCCTGCGAGGCCCCGCACTGCGGGCAGCGCACCGAGGCCGAGACCGGCGCGTGGAACTGAAAGCCGCAGGAGCAGCCGTACAGGGCGTGGTCCTCGGGGGCGACCGAGGCGCGGTGGCGGCGCTCGGCCAGGTGCTCCGGATCCACCGCGGCGGGCGCGGGCGCGTTCTCGGGGGGCGCGTCGGGGGCCTTCTCGGGGCGGCCGAAGACGTGGGGGCGGCGCTGGGGGAGCGGGCCGCGCTGGGCTTGGCGTTGGGGTCGGACGCGCATGATGGGTCTACAACCTCCAGACACCGTGGCGGTCAAGAGGTTTCGCTCCGAGTACTCGCCGGTGTCCGGAGCGGCTTGAACGCGCCTGGACGCCTGGCCTAACCCCGGTTGGGCGCAGGTCTCGGCGCCGAGGGTGCGATACTGGGGCGCGATGGACCCCGCACGCAAGCGCCGCGTCCGGCTGGTGGTGGCTCTGAGCGCCGCCGTCCTCCTGGCCGGCGCGCTCGTCTACACCAGCTTCAGCGCCTCGTCCGAAGCGCGCTCCCCGAGCCAGTTGCTCGCGAGCGCCAGCACCGGTCGCTCCTACCAGCTGACCGGCCGGGTCGTCAACGGCTCGATCGAGAAGACCGGCACGACCTATCGCTTCAAGGTGCGCGACCGCAACGGCAGCGCCGCCGTCCCGGTCGTCTACACCGGCTCGGTGGCGGACACGTTCCGCGGCGGCCGCGAGGTCATCGTCACGGTGACGCGCCAGGGCGCCGACTTCGTGGGCCAGAAGGACTCGCTCGTGACGAAGTGCCCGTCGAAGTTCACCGAGTCCAAGAACCCCAAGAAGACCTGAGCGCCCGATGGCGGACCTCGGCCGCGGCCTGACCTTCCTGGCGTTCGCCGTCGCCGTCTACGGCGTCGTCGCCGCCCTCTACGGCGGCCGGACCGGCCGCGGCGACTGGGTCACCTCGGCGCGCCGGGCCGTCTACACGCTCGCGGCGCTGACCTCGGGGGCGTTCGTCGTCCTCGAGCTGGCGTTCCTGCGGTCGGACTTCTCCTTCAGCGTCGTGTGGTCGCACTCGTCGACCACGACGCCGACGTTCTACAAGGCGGCCGCGGCGTGGTCCTCCCAGGAGGGCTCGCTCCTGCTGTGGCTGTGGCTGCTGTCGATGTGGTCGGCGCTCGTGCTGTTCCTGACGCGCCACCGGATGCGCGACGTGCAGCCCTACGCCATCGCGATCCTGCTCGGCTTCGCGGTGTTCTTCGGCGGACTGCTCGTCTTCGCGGTCTCGCCGTTCGACACG
>JAWVGD010000266.1:0-3053 GCA_033855515.1 Baekduia sp. | reverse complement strand
AGCGTCGCCATGGCCTGCGCGCTGGCGGCCGAGGCGGTGCGGGCGGCCGAGCGCGACGCCGCGGCGGCCTGGCCGAGGATCCGGCGCTCCTCCGGACGCGCCTGCGGGATCAGCTGCGCGGTGGCCTCGCCGAGCGCGAGGTGCGCCTGCGACAGGCGCTCGAGCTCCTGGGCGAGACGGGTGAGGGGATCGTCGGCGGCCGGCATCTGCGGCTCAGTGTGCCATCCGCTCCGGAGGCTCTCAAGGGCTCTGGACCTCAACGCGGCGGCCGCCGGAGCGTTGAGGTCCAGACGGCATCGTGCGGGTACCGGCAGCCCAGACCGCTACGATGCTGGCACGCGCGAGTAGCTCAGTGGATAGAGCGCCTCCCTCCGGAGGAGGAAGTCGGGGGTTCGAATCCCTCCTCGCGCGCTCACCGCATCGCAACGTCTCCAGGAAGCCCCGCCGCCCGCGGGGCTTCCGCCGTTCGGGGGTCCCTACGCCGTCACCGCGGCAGGCGCCACCCCGACCTCCTCGGTGCAGAACGCACAGCGCCGCGCCGCGCGCGGGATCTGGCTCAGGCAGGCCGGGCACTCGCGGGTGTGCTCCTCGACCGGCGGCTCGGTGCGCATCCGGTCCAGCAGCGCGTTGACCGGCCGCACGATCAGGAAGAACACGACCGCAGCGACGAACACTAAGCTCACCAGCGCGTTGCGGAAGTCGCCGTAGGCGAAGCGGCTCTTGTTGATGGTGAAGTCGAGGCGGCCGAAGTCGGGCTGGCCGCCGACCGCCGCGATGAGCGGCGTGATGAGGTCCTTGACCAAGGCGGTCACGACGGCGCCGAACGCGGCGCCGAGGACGACGGCGATGGCCAGGTCGACGAGGTTGCCGCGCAGCAGGAACTGGCGGAAGTCCTTCAGCATGGGGCCGGACCCTACCCACGGCGGTAGCCTCCATTCGCCCCGATGGACCTCTCGCTCTTCTTCGCCGGCACCGCCGGATCGGTGCCCACGCCTCGCCGCGGCCTGCCCGCGACGCTGCTGCGCCGCGGCTCCGACAAGGTCCTGATCGACTGCGGCGAGGGCACGCAGCGACAGCTGGTCCGCAGCGTCGGGCTGCCCGAGATCACCGAGGTCTTCCTCACCCACCTCCACATCGACCACTGGCTCGGGCTGCCGGGCATGTTGAAGTCCTTCGACATGCGCGACCGTCGCACGCCGATCACGGTCTTCGGCCCGCCGGGCACGGCCGCGCTGATGGACACGATGCGCCGGGCCGTCTTCGGGCGCCTGGGCTACCGCCTGAGCGTGACCGACCTCGAGCCCGACGCCATCGTCGACCTGCCCGGCTACGAGGTCCACGCGCTGCGTGTGCGCCACCGCGGCGAGGCCTACGGCTACGCGTTCGTCGAGGCCGACCGCCCCGGTCGCTTCGATGCGGAGCTCGCCACGTCGCTGGGCGTCGAGCCGGGCCCGGACTTCGGGCGCCTGCAGCGCGGCGAGACCGTCGCGGGCGTCACGCCCGCGCAGGTCGTGGGGGAGACGCGGCGTGGGCGTCGCATCGTCATCTCCGGCGACACGTCGCCGTGCGACATGATCCGCGTCGCCGCCGACGGCGCCGACGTCCTCGTCCACGAGGCGACCTTCACCTCCGAGGAGCGTGAGCGCGCCATGGAGACCGGCCACTCGACCGCCCGCCAGGCGGCCGAGCTGGCCGCCGAGGCCGGCGTCGCGCTGCTCGCCCTGACGCACGTCTCGACCCGGTATGCCGGCGGCGAGATCCGCGACGAGGCCCGCGCGGTCTTCCCCCGCACCGAGGTCCCGCGCGACTTCGACCTGATCGACATCCCGTTCCCGGAGAAGGGCGAGCCGGTCCTGCACCGCTGGGACCCGCACCGCCCGCGGCCGGCCGAGGCCGACCCGGCGCCGGCTCAGGTCCCGAACGGCTCGTAGCCGGGGGCGTGCGGCGCCCATGGCCGCGCGCGCTCGATCGCGTGGGCCAGCCCGAGCGCGAGCCCGTCGCGGCCGCGCGGCGCCACGATCTGCAGCCCGAACGGCACGCCGGCGTCGTCGGCGCCCCACGGCACCGTGACCGCCGGGTGCCCGGTGAAGTTCAGGTCGGCGGTGTTCAGCGCCACCACCGGGTCGCCCGTACGGTCGCCGGCGTGGTCGGGCAGCGGGCCCTCGGCCGGCCAGGACACCGCGTTCTGGGTTGCGGTGATCAGGACGCCGTCGTCGCCCAGGAGCGCATCGAGCCGGGCGCACTGCTCGTAGCGCCGGCGCTCGGCGGCGACGTAGTCGAACGCGCCGACCGACGCGCCGATGTCCAGTTGCACCCGCAGGGACGGCTCGGCCTCCTCCCAGCGCTCGCGCAGGTCAGCCAGGCTCTCGGCCAGCTGCACGCACGCGATCATCGCCCACCACAGCGCCGTGAGCGGATCGACGGGCTCGGCCACGACGTCGAGCGCCAGCCCGAGGTCGTCGGCGACGAACGCGCAGGCCAGCTCGAAGGCCGCGGCGATCGGTGCGTCCACCGCACCCGTGCCGCGCAGCGAGGCGCACGCGGCAACCCGGCCCGGCAGGGCCGGGACGAGGTCGATCGCGCCCAGGGCCGTGAGGTCGCCGGCCACCGGGCCCGCGATGACGCCGGCCTCCAGCACGACGTCGGCGACGCTCGTCGCGGTGCAGCCCATCGTCGAGAAGTCCATCCAGCGCGGGATCACGTTGCGCCCGACCGCGCCGTTGGTCGGCTTGTAGCCGACCAACCCGCACAGCGACGCGGGCCCGCGCACCGAGCCGCCGCCGTCGCTCGTGGTCGCCAGCGGCACCATCCCGGCGCTCAGGGCCGCCGCCGAGCCACCGCTTGAACCGCCCGGCGAGCGCTCGGGGTTCCACGGGCTGACGGTCGTGCCGAAGACCTTGTTGGTGGTGAAGGCGGTGTGGCCGAAGGCCGGGACGTTCGTGCGGCCGACGACCACCGCCCCCGCGGCGCGCAGCCGCGCGACGGCCGCGTCGTCGACGGTGTCGGGCGCGCGGTCGGCGAACCACGGCGAGCCGTAGGTCGTGCGCATCCCG
>JAWVGD010000265.1:0-5279 GCA_033855515.1 Baekduia sp. | reverse complement strand
CGCGGCACCGCGAAGAACCAGTTCGGCCGGAACTCGGGCAGGAAGGACACGATCTCGCGCGGGTTGGGACAGCACGTGACCTGGAAGCCGAAGACGATCGGCAGGTAGTGGTGCGCGGCCCGCTCGGCGATGTGCGCGTTGGGCAGCCACGAGATCACGCGCGCGCCGTCGGGGAACTCGACGATGTCCTCGATGCCCGCCACGGCGGCCAGCAGGTTGCGATGGGCCAGCTCGACGCCCTTGGGCGGTCCGGTCGTCCCCGACGTGTAGATGAGCGTCAGCACGTCCTCGGGGCCGAGCGCGGCGACCGACGCCTCGACGTCGAAGTCCGCGGCCGGCACGTCGGCCAGCGCCATCGTGCCCGCCGGCGCATCGCCGTCGATGACGATCACGTGCTCGAGGTCGGGCAGCGTCTTGCGCGCCTCCAGGACGTTGGCCAGGAACTGCTGCTCGGTGATCAGGATCCGCGCGCCGGCGTCGGCGACGACGTACTCGATCTGGTTCGGCGCGTACGTCATGTAGATGGAGAACGGCGTCGCGCCGACCATCATCGCCGCGAGATCGGCGAGGTGGAACTCGGGCCGGTTGCCGAGCATCAGGGCGATCGTGTCGCCCTTGCGCAGCCCCAGCCCCGCGAGGCCGCCGGCGAGGACGTCGACGCGCTCGCGCAGCTCGCCCCACGTCCACGCGACCTCGTCGTTCTTGGTCCGGACCGCGATCTCGCCGGCGCGCTGCGCCGAGGTGAGGCGAAACGCCTCCGCGATCGTGGCCGCGTCGACCCCGCGCTTCGATGCCGTGCTGCTCTCCACCGTTGACCCTCTCCTTGGTTACTTCACCCCGAAGCCGCCGTGCTGGAGGCGTCCGACGTCGTTCGTCAGCCCCACGGCGAACAGCATGATGACCAACACGAACCCGATGTAGCTGGCCTGTTCCATGATCCGGAACGGGATCGGGCGACCCCGGACCTTCTCGGCCAGCGCCCAGAAGATATGGCCCCCGTCCAGCGGAAGGAAGGGGAACAGGTTCACGATCGCCAGCGAGAGGGAGATCAGCGCGAGGATCGTGAGGGCCAGTTCGGTGTTGTCGGCGGCGAAGGACTGGCGCGTCGTCTCGTAGGAGCCGACGACGCCGGAGAGGTTCTTGCGGGCCGTGGAGTCGTAGAAGATCTTGGTGACGGCGGTGACGGTGGCCTTCGTCACCGACCACATGCCGGTGACCGAGCGGCTCGCCGCCTGGCCGACGGGAAGCTGGTGGTAGTCGGCGCCGAACGAGAAGCCGAGCAGCATGCGCCCGGCGGTCTTGTCGTAGTGCGGGCGGATCGAGAGCGTCTGCGTCGCGCCGTCGCGGACGATCGTCACCGTGGCCGGCGTGGCCGCCACGCACTTGTCGACCTTGGCGCCGCCGGCGCACGTGTGGCTGCTGATGCGCTTGCGCAGCACGTCGGGCTGGCCCTTGACGCCGTCGACGGCGACGAGCTGGTCGCCGGCCTTCAGGACGCCCGTCGCGGCGGCGTTCGTCTGCACCGCGCCGACCTTGCTGTTGCCGACCTGCTCGCCCTTGAACGCGAACAGGGCGAAGAGGATCAGGAACGCGATGAGGACGTTCATCGCGGGGCCGGCGCCGATGACCACCAGGCGCTTCCACACCGGCTGGCGGTAGTAGGCGCGCGCCTGGTGCTCCGGCGCGATCTCCTCGGCCGGGTTCATCCCGGTGATCTTCACGTAGCCGCCCAGCGGGACGGCGCCGATGCCGTACTCGGTCTCGCCGCGGCGGACCTTGAACAGCAGCGGCGGGAAGAACAGCACGAACCGCTCGACGCGCATGCCGACGGCCTTGGCCGCGGCGAAGTGGCCGAACTCGTGGAGGATGATCAGGGCGGCGAAGCCGACGAAGGCGAAGATCCAACTCATGAGGTGCGGGCTCCGATCTGCGCGCCCGCGACGTCGCGGGCCTCGCGGTCGGCTTCGAAGAGCGACTCGAACGCGCGCACGGGACCGCCGGGCAGCTCCTGCAGGGTCGCGTCGATCACCTCCGCGATGCCGGTGAAGGACAGGCGGCCGCTCAGGAACGCGTGGACGGCGACCTCGTTGGCGGCGTTCAGCACGCACGGCGCGGTGCCGCCGGCGCGGGCGGCGTCGAGGCACAGGCCCAGGCACGGGAACGCGGCGTGGTCGACCTCCTCGAAGGTGAGCGCGCCGAGCTCGGCCAGGCGCAGGCGCTTGGTCGGCAGACCGATGAGGTCGGGATGGTGCAGGGCGTAGGCGATGGCGATGCGCATGTCCGGGAGCCCGAGGTGCGCGAGCTGGGCACCGTCGCACGTCTCCACCAGCGCATGGACGATGGACTGGGGATGCACGACGACGTCGATGCGGTCGTAGGGCACGCCGAAGAGGTGGTGGGCCTCCATGACCTCCAGGCCCTTGTTCATCAACGTCGCGGAGTCGATGGTGATCTTGCCCCCCATCGACCACGTCGGGTGGTTGAGGGCCTCCTCGACCGTGACGCCGCCCAGCTCGGCGGCGCTGCGGCCGCGGAACGGGCCGCCGGAGGCGGTGATCGTCATGCGCTCCAGCGTCCCCGTAGGCACGCCGTGGAGCAGGTGGTGCAGCGCGGCGTGCTCGGAGTCGACGGGCAGCAGCTGCGCGCCGGTGGCCTCCGCCAGCTGCGTGACGAGCTCGCCCCCGACCACCAGCGACTCCTTGTTGGCGAGCGCGAGGTCGATCCCCTCGCCCAGCGCCGCGACGGTCGGGCCGAGGCCCGCCGAGCCGACCAGCGCGTTGAGCACGAGGTCGGCACCGGACTCGAGGACCAGCTGGAGCAGTCCCTCGGGCCCGACCAGCACCTCGCCGTCGGTCCACGCCTCCGCCGCGCGGGCGGCGGCGTCGGGGTCGGCGACGGCGATCCGGCCCACCCCGTGGCGGGTGGCCTGTTCGATCAGCGGCTCCCAGGACCGTGCGGCGCTCAGGCCGACGATCTCCAGATCGTCGCTGCGTGAGACCACGTCGAGCGCCTGGGTCCCGATCGACCCGGTCGAGCCGAGCACGAGGAGGCGGCGAGGCATGTGCCAGAAGGGTAGCCGCGCTCACCTCAAGCCTCGCTCAAGCCCGGAAGGCGCTGCCACCGGCCCCGCTCAGAGCTTGGCGGCCTCGCGCTGGTTGACGGCCGGGATCACCTGCTCGCCGTAGCTGCGCAGCGTGCCGTCCTTGTCGTCGTGCTGGAGGTAGAGGGCGAACTGGTCGACGCCGAGCGCGGCCAGCTCGTCGAGTCGCGCGACGTGCGCCTCCGGCGGCCCGATCAGGCAGAAGCGATCGACGATCGCGTCGGGCACGAACGCCGTGTGGCGGTTGCCCGCCCGGCCGTGCTCGTTGTAGTCATAGCCCTCGCGCTCGCCGATGTAGTCGGTGAGCGCCGTGGGCACCGCGGAGCCGTCGCCGCCGTAGCGGGCGACGATGTCGGCGACGTGGTTGCCGACCATCCCGCCGAACCAGCGGCACTGGTCGCGCCCGTGGGCCAGGCCGTCGGCGGTCCCGTCGGTCACGTAGGCCGGCGCCGCGACGCAGATCGTCACGCTCTCGGGGTCGCGCCCCGCCTCCTCGGCCGCGCGGCGCACCGCGGCGATCGACCAGGCGGTGATGTCGGGGTCGGCCAGCTGCAGGATGAAGCCGTCGCCGACCTCGCCGGTGAGCGCCAGCGCCCGCGGGCCGTACGCCGCGACCCAGACCTCCAGGCGGCTGGCGGGGCTCCACGGCAGCCGCAGGGTCGTGCCCTTGTAGTCCACCGCCTCGCCGTTGGCCAGGCCGCGGATGACCGCGATGGCCTCCTTGAGCTCGGCGAGCTTGACCGGCTTGCCGTTGATGACCCGCACCGCCGAGTCGCCGCGGCCGATCCCGCAGATCGTCCGGTTGCCGTACATCTCGTTCAGCGTGGCGAACAGCGACGCCGTGACGGTCCAGTCGCGGGTGGCGGGGTTGGTGACCATCGGGCCGACCACGAGCTTGTGGGTCTCGTTGAGGATGCGGCTGTAGATGACGAACGGCTCCTCCCACAGCAGGTGCGAGTCGAACGTCCACGCGTGCGTGAACCCGTAGGTTTCGGCGCGCTTGGCCAGGTCGATGACGCGCGAGGCGGGCGGGTCGGTCTGCAGGACGACGCCGAAATCCATCATCGGAGCGCCTCGAGCCCGCCGGCCGCGACCAAGCTCATCGTCTCGCCCACCGTCCGCCCGTAGGCGTCGATGGCGATGCGCAGCGCGCTCTCGGGCGAGTCCTCGACCTCGGTGTGGGAGATCGGCGGGTCGGACTGCGCGAAGACCATCACGGTCGGCACCAGGCGCCCGATCTCGGTCGCGTCGTGCAGCGGCCCGCTGGGGATCGGCGGGCCCTCTCCCCCGCCCGCCGCGGCCACCGCGTCGACGGCGAGCTGCACCAGCGCGGGGTGAAACGGTGTCGGCGTCGCGCCGAAGACGCGCCGGAACGCGACGCCGCAGTCGAACTGCTCGGCAGCGCTCTCGCACGCGGCGCGGCACTCGGCGAGCATCGTGGCCAGCGTGTCCGCGTCGAGGTGGCGGAGGTCGAGCATCATCTCCGAGGCGCCCGCCACCGCGGTGATGACGCCCGGCTCGCTGGCGATCGAGCCCACCGTCGTGACGCCCCCGTGGCGGATGCCGACCTCGCGGATCGCCAGCGCGGCGGTGGCCGCCGCGGCCAGCGTGTCGCGTCGCAGGTGCATCGGTGTGGAGCCCGCGTGGGCGGACTGGCCGCTGAAGGCGATGAGGTAGCGCTCGTCGCCGAAGGTCCCGCTGACCGCGCTGGCCGGCCGCCCGCTGTCGAGCAGGACGGGGCCCTGCTCGATGTGCAGCTCGAGGTAGGCACGCGCGCCGTCGAGGCGCTCGGTGGCGCCCGGGGCCGCGTCGAGGTCGACGCCGACCGACGCCATCGCGTCCTGCAGCCGCGTGCCGCCGGAGTCGAGCAGGTCGCAGACGTCGTCGGGATCGAGTGTTCCGGCCACCGCCGAGGACCCGACGAGGCTGCGGCCGAAGCGCGCGCCCTCCTCGTCGGCCCAGTCGACGAGGAGGACGGCGATGGGCGGGGGCGCGTCGGCCTCGGCCAGCGTCCGCAGCACCTCCAGGGCCGTCACGACGCCCAGCGCGCCGTCCAGCCACCCGCCGGAGGGAACCGCGTCGATGTGGGATCCGACGATGACGAACCCCTCGCTGGACCCGTCGCCGGGCAGCTCCGCCCAGAGGTTGCCCGCGACGTCGCGCTCGACGACCACCGCGT
>JAWVGD010000264.1:0-13028 GCA_033855515.1 Baekduia sp. | reverse complement strand
GGGGTCACACACCAGCGTGCTCCCGCTCCCAGCGCTTGAAGTCCTCGGTGAAGTACAGGAGCCGGACCTTCTTGAACTCCGTGGAGGAGTACAGCGTCGCGCGGTCCTCGACGCAGCCGACCTCGTCACGCACGGCGTCGAGGATCGCGTCGCACTCCTCCTTGGAGCGCCCGTGGGCCATCGTGAAGAGCTGGTAGGGCCAGTCGGAGTAGGTCGGGCGCTCGTAGCAGTGGCTGATCCCGCGGAAGGCGGCCATGCGGCGCCCCGCCTCCAGCACCTGGTCTGCGGGCACCTTCCACACGCCCATGCCGTTGGCGCTGAAGCCCGCCCGGCGATGGAAGAGGATCGCGGCGACGCGCCGCAGCAGCCCGCGCTCGACCATGCCTTCGAGGTGGGTCAGCAGCCGGTCGACCGGCATGCCCAATTCGCGCGCGGCGCCGGCGTACGGCTCGGAGACGATCGGCAGGTCGCCCTGCGTCGCCCGGATGACGGCCTTGTCGAGCTCGTCGTAGGGCTGGGGCTCGATGTCGACGGGCTCGACGATCTGGGCCGCCTTGGCGAGCGTCTCGGTGTCGCCCGACATCTCGAGGTCCATGCGGATCTTGAAGAGCTTGAGCGTCGGCAGCTGGCGGACCGACTCGGCGCCGGTCTCGGCCTTGAGGACCTCCAGCGTGCCGTCGAGGCCCAGCGGCGAGTCCGGCTCGGTCGCCACCGTGTACCACATGTTGAACTCGTGGTTTCGCAGGTAGTTGTGCGACACGCCCGGGTGCGCGTTGACGACCTTCGCCGGACGCCACGGATGCTCGGCGTCGACCTTGGCCGCGACGAGCATCGACTGGTAGCCGAGCGCGCGGGTGTCGAAGATCGGGGTGACCTGGCGGATGATCCGCTGCTCGATCAGCTGGCGGACGCGCGTGAGGACGAGGTCCTCCTCGACGCCCAGGACCGTGGCGACCTCGGCGTACGGGCGCGCGACGATGCGGAACGAGCCCTGCATCGTGTCCAGCAGCTTCTTGTCGAACTCGTCCAACGGGACGGCCGAGCCGTCCTTGCGCGAGCGGATCTTCGGGGTCACTGAAGCCACTGGGCGGCGTCCTTCGCGTAATAGGTGATGACGATGTCGGCGCCGGCCCGGCGGATCGACGTGAGCGTCTCGAGGACGGCGGTGCGCTCGTCCAGGTGGCCCGCGGCAGCGGCCGCCTTGATCATGACGTACTCCCCGCCCACGTGGTACGCGGCGACCGGCAACCGGGTCGCCTCCTTCACGCGCCACAGGACGTCGAGGTACGGCACGGCCGGCTTGACCATGACCATGTCGGCGCCCTCGTCGACGTCGAGCAGGACCTCGCGCAGCGCCTCGTCGCCGTTGGCGGGATCCATCTGGTAGCTGCGCCGGTCGCCGAAGCTCGGGCTCGAGCCGGCGGCCTCCCGGAACGGGCCGTAGAAGGCGGAGGCGTACTTCGCGCTGTAGGCGATGATCGGCGTGTCGGAGAAGCCCTCGCCGTCGAGCGCGGCGCGCAGCGCGCCGACCCGGCCGTCCATCATGTCGCTCGGCGCGACCGCGTCGGCGCCCGCGCGGGCGTGCGAGACGGCGGTGCGCGACAGCAGGTCCAGCGACGCGTCGTTGTCGACCGAGCCGTCGGGCAGGAGCCGCCCGCAGTGGCCGTGGTCGGTGTACTCGCAGAGGCAGACGTCGGTGATGACGAGCAGCTCCGGGTGGGCGGCCTTGATCGCGCGGACGGCGAGCTGCACCGCGCCGTCGTCGTCCCAGGCGCCGGAGCCGTCGGCGTCCTTCTCGGACGGGATGCCGAAGAGCAAGACGGCGGGTACCCCGAGCGCGTGGGCGGCGCCGGCCTCCTCGACGACCGAGGCGAGTCCGTGGCGGTCGACGCCGGGCATCGAGGTGATCGGCGTGCGCCCTTCCAGGCCCTCCTCGACGAACAGCGGCAGGACGAGGTCGGACGCCGCGAGCGTGGTCTCGCGCACGAGCTCGCGCAGCGCACCGGTGCGGCGCAGACGGCGCAGACGGGTGGCGGGGAAGGCGGCCATGGCTCCCTAGAGCGTAGCCAGGTGCCGGTGCGTGGCCGTTGCGGTGCGGCGCGGGCGCTCTCCGGGCCCGGAGAGCGCCTGCTCCGCGCCGGGAACCGCTAGGAGCCCGGCGGCCGCGCGTCCCAGTCCTCGGCGGTCAGCGCGAAGATGTCGTGGTCCTCCCATTGGCCGGCGATCTTGAGGTAGCGCAGCGCCCGCCCCTCGCGCCGGAAGCCCGCCTTCTCGACCACGCGGATCGAGCGGACGTTGCGGGGGATGACCGCGGGCTGGACGCGGTGCAGGCCGGCGTGGCCGAAGGCGAACTCGCAGATCAGGATCGCCGCCGCCGTGGCGTGCCCGCGGCCGCCGGCGGTCGCCGCCGTCCAGTAGCCGAGCGTCGCGTTGCGCCACGCCCCGTGCACGACGTTGCCGAGCGCGATGCGTCCGATGATGGCGTCGCCGTCCTCGCGGTCGAGGACCGCGAACGCGTAGCCGGTGCCGAGCTCCCACGCCTCGACGTCGCGCCGCAGCGTCTCGGACTGCCCGGCGCGGGTGTAGTGCGCCTCGGCGTGCAGCGGCTCCCATGGCTCGGTGTGCGGCCGGTTGCCGACGACGGCGGCCGTGTACTCGTCCAGGTCTGCGAGGCTCAGCGGGCGGATCGCGGTGCGCTCCGCGTCGAGTCGGATCCGAGGCGGGACATGACCGAGCATCGGCCGCAACGTACCAGCCACCCGGGCCGTCGTCGCGCCGCTTCGGCGGCCGTGCGCTCAGCCGAACCGCTGCAGCGCGAGGCGGGCGGCGAGCGACCATCCGGCCACCAGCGCGGCGAGGTGCAGGAGCGCCGCGCCGAGGCCGCCGGCGTCGTTCAGGGCGGCGTCGACGGCGTCCAGCGCGGATCGGAACGGGAAGAGCGCCGAGATCACGCGGAGCACGTCATAGAGCCCCTGCGACACGGCGCCGCTGGGCACGAGCGCCAGGAACGCGATGGGCAACGCGAGCAGGATCGCCAGCAACGACGCGGCGCGGACCTCACGCGCGAGCGCGCCGATCGCCACCCCGAGCGCGCCGAACGCCAGGCCGCCGGCGAGCAGGGAGAGCACCCACAGCGGGAAGCGCGACCAGTCCAGCGAGACGAAGAGCGAGACCCCGGCGGTCATCAGCAGCGTGACCGCCGCCGAGCAGCCCGCCGCCAGGACGACCTTCTCGGTCAGCAGCCCCGAGCGGGACACGAGCCCGCGCACGAGCCGGGCGAACGCGTGCTCCTCGCGCTCGAGCGCGAGCATGCCGGCGGCCAGCAGCACGCACACCAACATGAGCGACAGCGTCACCGCGACCGTCACGGCGAACGCGTCCAGCGGCGTGCGGCGGCCCTTGACGATGTGCTGGTCGACCTTGACCGGCGAGCTCAGCGAGCTGAGCACGACGTCGGACAGGTCGAGGTTCTCGATCGCCAGCTGCGCGAAGGTCGAGACGCGCTGCAGCGCGTCGTGGTCGGGCGTGCCCTGCGGCGTCCGGGTCAGGACCGAGTCCACGAGCGCCTTGGAGCGCTTGAGCCCGAGGATGTCGAAGTTGCGGCCGAGGATCGAGAACTGCCCGCCGTCGAGCAGGATCTTCAGGTAGCCACCCGCGATCTGGGTGAGCTTCCCGGCGACCGCCTTGTTGAGGTCCGCCACGCGCGAGTCGATCGTCGACTGCACGAACTGCTGCTTGACGGGATCCTCGGCGTTGTAGAGGACCTCGACGGTCGGCTTGGCGCCCGTCCCCGACAGCGAGATCGCCTGCTGCAGCCGCGTCACGAGGTCGCGCGGGACGATGATCGCCGCCAACACCTCGCCGTCGCGGACCTTGCGCTCGGCCTCGGCGCGGCTGTGGACGGTGACCGGCTCGATGGACTGGAACAACCGGTTGGCATAGTCCTTGGGATCGACCTGCGTCCCGCCGACCGACAGCGTGCCCGACGTCTGGGGCAGCTCGTTGAGCACGGCCACGCGCGGCTTGTCGGGGCCCTTGGACAGCGCGAGGCCGATGAGCAGCGCGATGAGCACCGGGTAGGCCACCAACAACGTGACCAGCAGCGGCGAGCGGCGCAGGATCCGCAGGTCCTTGCCCAGCAGGAAGCGGACGCCGCTCAATGGCCGCGCTCCCGCAGGAAGGCGACGAACGCCGCCTCGAAGTCGGCGTGGCGGTTGCCGACCGCGTCGTGCAGCGTGGCGGGCGAGCCTTCGAAGAGCAGCTCGCCGTCGGCCAGGACCAGGACGCGGTCGGCGTAGCGCTCGGCCTCGCCGACGTTGTGGGTGGTGAACACGACCGCCGTGCCGCCGCGCGCCAGTGCCCCGACGAACTCCCACAGCCGCTCGCGCTGGCGCGGGTCCAGCGAGGAGGACGGCTCGTCGAGGAGCAGGACGTCGGGGTCGGCGAGCAGGCCGGCGGCGATGTTGACGCGCTGGCGGTTGCCGCCCGAGAGCGTGCCGAGCTCGTCGCCGGCGCGCTCGCGCAGCCCGGTCTGGTCGAGCATCCGCGCGACCACGGCGTCGGGATCGGCGACCCGCTCCAGGCGGGCGAAGAGCCGGAGGTTCTCGGCGACGGTCAGCTTGCCGTAGACCGCCGGTTGCTGCGGGACCCACCCGACGTCGCGCGGGTCGCGGCTGACGGTGCCGGCCGTCGGCGCCAGCACGCCGCCCAGGATCGACAGCAGCGTGGTCTTGCCCGCGCCGTTGGGGCCGATGATCGCCAGCGTCTCGCCGCGCGCGGCGGTGAAGCTCACGTCGCGCAGCGCCTCGCGATCCCCGAAGCGCCGGGTCACGGCCCGCGCCTCCAGCGCCGGGCCGTCGACCGTCTCGCTGCCGTTCACCGGCGGGAGGCTACTTCGGCGCGGGGCAACGCCGCGCCGCAGGACCGGCAGTACGCATCGTCGGGCGCCGGCACGGTCCCGCACTCGGGGCAGGGCGGCGACGGCCCCGGCGGCGCGGCCGGCCCGGCCAACCCGAGCCCGGTGCCCACCACCGCCTCCGAGCCGGCGGTGCCCCACGGCTCCAGCGTCAGATGGCGGCGCAGGTAGACCACCGTCTCGCGGACCATCGCGGCGATCGGCAGCGACAGCAGCGCCCCGAGGAAGCCGTAGGCCTCGCCCCCGAGCAGGAGGGCGAAGATCACCAGGATGGGGTTGATGCGCAGCGTGTGGCCGAAGATGTAGGGGGCCACGACGTGGCCCTCGAGCTGCTGCAGCGCCGTGAAGAAGATGCCGAGCCACACCGCCGTCAGCGGGTCCTGGAACAGCGCGACGAGCAGCGGCGGCAGCGCGCCGAGGAACGGCCCGACGAACGGGATGAGCTCCATGAGCCCGAACCACGCGCCGAACGCGAAGGCATAGGTCCTGCCGTCCGGGAACACGCCGGTGACGCCGAAGACGTACATCCCGAGCCCGGCTCCCAGGCCCATCGCCAGGCTGAACAGGAGCTGCCCGCGCAGGTAGTGGCCGACCGCACGCTGGATGCGGGTGGGGAAGTCGTCCTCCGGGCTCCCGTCCCCCGGCGGCATCACCGTGCGCACGGCGGAGCCGATCCGCTCGCCGTAGATCAGCATGTACACCGACAACACGATCACCAGCAGCATCCCCAGCGCGCCGGTGACCACGGTCTTGAGGATCTGGCCGCCGAAGTTGACGATGTCGCTCGTGCCGCCGACGACGCGATCCTGCAGCGTCTGCAGCGCGGTCTCGCCCTGGCGCTTGACCTCGATGTTGATGCCCTTGCGATCGAAGTAGGCCTGGAGGTCGGCCAGGCGCGCGTTGGCGTCGTCGACGATGCGGGGCACGTCGTCGCCGAACTTCTGCGCCTGATCGGAGACCGGGTTGGCCAGCAGGATGCCGGCGCCCGCCAGGACGGTCAGCAGCCCGACGTAGACGAGGAGGATCGCCAGCCCGCGCGGCAGCCGCCGGTGCTGGAGGAACGTCACCATCGGGTTGAGGATCAGCGCGACGACGGCCGCGACCGTGAACGCGAGCAGGACGACGCCGGCCGCCCTGGCGATGAGGTACAGCGCCAGGACCAGCAGCGGCAGCGTGACGAGCTGGATCCAACGCGGAACCACCACCCGCGGGACTGCGCGCGGCGCGGCCGGTGCCGGCGGTGGCTCGCCCTCGACCGGGTCGTTGCCCTCCCAGTCGGCGTCGGTGGTGGGGTGCTCGCTGCTCATCTCCTCCGTCCGCCAGAGTATGCGACGTGCCAGCCGCCCCCACCATCCTCTTCGTCGGCGACGTGGTCGGGGGGCTCGGGCGGCGCACGCTGCTCGGGCTGCTCCCCGGCCTGCGCCGGCGCCACGCCCCGGACTTCGTCGTGGTCAACGGCGAGAACATCGCCGGCGGCCTCGGGATCACGCCGAAGCTCGCCGACGAGCTCTTCGCCGCCGGCGTCGACGCCATCACGCTGGGCAACCACACCTACCAGCGCAAGGAGATCGGGCCCTACCTCGACAGCGGCAAGCCGATCGTGCGCCCGGCGAACTACCTCCGCAGCCAGCCGGGCCGCGGGCACGTCGTCGTCGAGCACGGCGGGGTCCGCCTCGGCGTGGTCAACCTCAGCGGCAACGTCTTCCTCCGGGCGGGGCGCGTCGCGTTCCTGGAGATCGACGCCGTTCTCGCAGAGCTCGAGGGCAAGGTCGACCACATCCTGGTCGACATGCACGCCGAGGCCACCAGCGAGAAGGTCGCCATGGGCTGGTACCTCGACGGGCGCGTGACCGCCGTCGTGGGCACGCACACGCACGTGCCGACCGCCGACCTGCGCGTGCTGCCGGGCGGCACCGCCTACATCACCGACGTCGGGATGACCGGGCCGCGCGGCGGGGTCATCGGCGTCAAGAAGGAGCAGGCGATCTCCTCGATGCGCACGCACATGAACGTGCGCTTCGAGACCAGCGAGGAGGACCCGTGGCTCAACGCGGTCGTCATCACGTGCGCCGAGCGACCGCTGCGGGCGCAGGCCATCGAGCAAGTGCTCGAACCGTGGCGGCCAGCGCCAGCAGCAGCATGACGTTGCGGACCCCGACGAGCACCACCGGGAGCGGGTGCTGGAACACGAGGTCCATGTAGTGCCCGGGGAACCACAGCTGCGTCATGAGCGACGCCGCGGCCACCAGGGCGGGGCCCATCCACCAGCCGCGCCCGGCGACCACCGCCGCCAGCGGCACCAGCCAGCACATGTACTGCGGCGAGAGGACCTTCCCGAGTGCGACGAAGGCGATGACGACGCCGAGCACCGCGAGCAGCAGCGCGTCCTCGCTGGGTCGCCGCGCCACGAGCACGGCGAGTGCTGCCGCCACGGCCAGCAGCGCGAGCGTGCTCAGCGTCAGCACGGGGCCGGCGAGGCCGCCCGCCAGCCCGTTGGACTTGAACGCGTCGTGTTGGATCGGGTCGCCGGTCACACGCGACCCGCCGGCGATCTCCAGGACCGTCGCGGTCGAGGACTCGATCTGCACGGGCCGGTCGAGGTGGAAGCGCACCATCGCCGACGGGAACCCACCGACCGCCACGAACGGCAGGCCGATCGCCAGCACCACGGCAAGGAAGACGACGCTCGCGCGCGCCGCCAGGCGCGCCTCCCCGCGGCCGGCCAGCCAGACCAGGACGAGCGCCGCGACCGCGCCGGGCCAGAGCTTGGTCATCGCTCCGACGGCCAGCAGCGCGAGCCCGGCCTCGACCGCGCCGCGACCCGGTCGTCGCAGCACGAGCGCCAGGCCCGCCAGCGCCAGGGCGGTCGGCAGCAGGTCGAAGTGCGTCCGCACCAGCGCACCGGCGACGGGCGCCACCGCCACCATCAGCCACCCGGCGCGCCAGCCGCCCAGCGCCCACGCCGACAGCTGGCAGACGATCGCGCAGCCGGCCATGAAGACCGACAGGTGGTCGACGTCGCCGCCGACGAGCCAGATCGGCACGAGCGCGCCCGGCGGGTACTCGAACGCGAAGTCCCGGAACGGGAACAGGTGCCGGGCGTGGAGGAAGTCGTGGTAGGCGTCGTAGACCACCAGGTCGCCCGTCGACGGCGCGCTGAACGGCCCGTGCGTCGTCGACAGGACCCAGACCGCGCACAGCGCCAGGACGCTGAGCGCTATGCCGGGTCGGGGACGCGAAAGCGTGCGAAGACCGCGACGGCCAGGAACGGGAAGAACCACACCAAGTAGAGGTAGAACCAATAGGTCACGCCGAGCTGCAGCGCGATGACGATGGCGGCGGCGACGGCCGCGAGGCCGACGACGTCCCGCCGCCGGGGGATCAGCGCCGCGGCGAGCGCGAACAGCGCCGCGGCGGCCTGCCAGACGTGCTGGGGGCCGGTGAGGTCGTACAGGCCCCAGACCGAGAACGGCGCGCCGCGCGCGGCCTGGAAGCCGATCGTCTGGTCATAGACCGTGCGCAGCGACTCGCCACGCAGCAGGATCGGCAGCGACACCACGGCGGCCACCAGGACGAAGGCGAGCGTGAAGCGCACGACCGTGGCCATCCACCGCCCACGCGTCGCACCGTGGGTCGCCATCAACGGCACGAGCCCGAGCGAGCCGAGCTTCGACAGGCCGCTCAGCGCGGCCACCGCCCCGCGCCCCGCCGGCTTGGCGGCGACGAACAGCGTGAGCGCCGCCAGCGCCGCGACGAGCCCGTCATTGGTATTGCAGTTCAACGCATACAGGCTGAACGGCCAGGTCACCCACGCGTAGGCCAGGACCACCCCCAGGCCAGGGCCGCGGATACGGCGACCGGCGAGGAAGAGGAGCAGCAGCGTCAGGAGGTCGAAGACGATCGCTGCTGCGTGGGCGGCGGGCAGGTCGTCCCACCGCCCGCTCCACGGCAGCGCCTGCTCGAACGGCACATAAGCCTCGTAGGCGACCGGGCCGTAGGTGTCGCCGTGCTCGTCGTCGGACGGGAACGCCCCGTACAGCGGCTTGCCGTCGACGAGGCGGTCGGCGCCGATGACGCCCGAGTAGCCGACGTCGATGACGTTGGAGCTCGTGACGTTCAGGCCGATCCGGAAGCCGACCAGGAAGACGACGGCGATCGCGAGCCACGTCGTCGGGACCAGCAGCGGGAGCGTGGGGCGCGGCTCGTACTCGCGACCGCGGCGCAGGCCGATCCAGAGCATCCGTGCCAGCAGGTAGAGCAGCAGGGGCGCGACGAGCGGGACCGACACGTCGAGGTTGGCGTCGTTGAAGAACGCGACCGACAGCCCGAAGGCGACGAGGACCGCCAGGTCGAGGTGCAGCATCCGCAGCGGCGGGCGCAGGAACGGCACCAGGAACAGCAGCGTCAGCGGGATCCAGACCCACGGCGAGTTGACCTTGCGCCCGAAGGCGCCGGGATAGCCGCGGGCCATCGTCCAGGCCACCTGCGGCCCGGTCCACGCCTCGGTGATGCCGCCGGTGGCGTCGTCGACGTAGACCTGCGCGATCTCCTTGCGCGCGGTGCCCGTGCCGGGCGTGAACCAGCTGACCTGCCAGCGCGCGGGGCCCTTGAGGAAGACCTCCGGCTTGGCGGTCGGGTACTTGCGCAGCGCCTCGCGCACCTTGCCGTTGCGGCCGGCGATCGCCTGCGCCTGCAGGCCCGTGAGGCGATGGTCGGGCGGCCGGGCGTCGAGGCGCTCGGGGCGCGAGATCGCGTTGGGGTCGGTCGGCGCGCGCGACAGCAGCGCGGGGCTGTCGGGCTCGGCGGTCTGGGCGAGCCCCGTCGCGGCCGTGGTCGTGGTGGGCACCGCGGAGGCGGCGGGCGCGACGGCCGGCACGCCGAGGAGCAGGACGAGCACCGCCAGCACCGCGGCCAGCGGCGCCCCCGCCCGTCTCACTCCCCGAACGTCCAGAGCTTGTTGCCGAGGAAGTTGCACGGGGTCGCGGCCGCGACCGCGATGGCCTGCGCCACGACCTCGGCGAGGCCGACGGAGCCGACCAGGAGCTGCAGCAGCCCCAGGTTGACCACGAACGCCGCGAGGCTCACGACGAAGAACCGCAGGGCCTGGTGGCCCGGATGCCCCTCGCCGGCCTCGAAGGTCCAGTGGCGGTTCCACCAGAAGTTGTTCGTGACGGCGACCGCGAAGGCCGCCACCGCGGCGATCCGGTAATCCAGCCCGAACGCGTGGACGCACAACGCGAACGTCGCGAGGTTGACGACGTAGCCCGTCGCACCCACGGCGGTGAACCGCGCGAGCTGCCACCAATTGTGCGCATGGCGCAGGCCGCGGCGCACGCGGTCGCGACGGCGCTGCTCCAGGAAGGCGTCGGGCACGGGCGCCTCAGAGTACCCCGGTCACCTGCGAGAAGGCTCAGACCACCGCGAAGTGCGAGCGGACCATCGGCGCGACGTCGGTGATCGACCACGCGCCAGGGCCCGTGCCCGGCGCGGCGTCCACGCCGCAGAACGCGAGCGCCCCGAGCGAGTCCGAGCGGTGCAGGGAGCCGTGGCTGCCGCCGCCCACGTGGTCGGCGCCGCCCCAGTCGGGGAACTCGTATCCGGGGCCGGCCGACAGGAACACGTCGCCCGCGGTCGCGCAGGTGAGCGCGGCCCAGAGGCGGCGCAGCGCGTCGGGGTAGTCGGGGCTGTCGAAGCGCCCGTCCGACGCGGAGGCGTTGAGCGCGCCGAGCTCGCCGGTGACCGTCCATGCGCCCCCACGCGCGTCGCGTAGGTCCCCGCCGGGGGCGAAGCGCAGCTCTCCACGGGCGGGAGCCCGGACCACGCCCTCGTCGCCGTCACGCCACGCGAGCACGTCGATCCCGGGGATCGCCTCGGCGGTCTCCACGACCCGCGGGAGGACGGTCGGGCGCGCCTCGGGCACCAGCCCGTAGATCATCGCCGCGCGCTGGTTGGGACACAGCGCGAGCTCGGCCTCCGCGGTCGGGCTGCCGCCGGGGCCGGCGACCTCCCAGTCCGAGAAGGCGGCGCGCAGGTCGATTCGCCGCTCGACCGCCGCGTGGGAGTGATCGGCGCAGATGATCACCCCGTGGGTGTCGAGCAGCGCCTCGATCCCGCCGACCGCGTCGGCGACGCGCTGCAGCTGCACGTCGGCCGCGGCGATCGACGTCGCCTGCGCGTGCGGCCCGTTCTTGTGCGAGTACGTGTCGTTGTCGGGCAGCGACAACAGCAGGAAGTCGTAGAGGTCGCGTGCCGCCAGCCAGGCCGCCACGCACCCGGAGTGCCGGTCGCGGATGCCCGGCATCCCCAGCTGGCTGCGACAGCCGGTGTCACGGCTGGAGAAGATGTCGGCGTAGAAGAGCTCGCGCGGCCCCATCACCGGCTTGCGGAAGAGCGTCCCGGCCAGGCGCGTCAGCGCGGTCTCCCGCGAGATCGCGTGCTCGTGGCGGCCGCGGTAGACCAGGTAGGTCGTGCCGGCGGTGCGGACCCCGGCGTCGTCGAGCGTCTCGTAGATCGTCTCGACGTCGGGCGACAGATGCGACCCGTTGAGGTTGTACACCGTGTCGGTCAACTGCTTGGCGATCCCGAGCTTGCGCGCCGCCCGGAACGACGATCCGTACTCGACGTAGCGCGCCTCGTCGCGCGACCACCAGTTCATCGCCGCGATGTGGTGGCGGTCCTGCAGGACGCCCGTGGCGATCGACGTCGCGCAGACCGGCGTGACCGACGGGAACGCCGCGCACAGCTCCGGCACGAACGTGCCGCGCTCCAGCACCGCGGCGATGAACGGGGCCTCGCCGCGCTGCACCGCGCGTTCGAGCATCGAGGGCTTGCAGCCGTCGATGACGGCCAGCAGGAGCCGCCGCATCAGCGCAGGATGCGCAGCCCAGCGTACTTCTGGTCGGACCGGCGGCGCCCGGTGACCAGCAGGGCGATGAGGAAGCCGATCGCCACCAGCGCCAGCGGCGGGAACAGCACGCTGATGCTGGCGACCACGAGCCCGGCGGCCTCGCCGTAGACCGGCAGCGCCGCGGCGGCCTGGGCGTCACCGGCGCTCGCGAAGCGCGCGCGGACGCGCTGGAAGAGCTGACGGGACACGGCGCTGGCCAAGTAGGCCAGCGCGGCGCCGACGAACAGGCCGTACCACCACGTGCCGTGACGGTCGTCGATCGAGGCCGCGCAGAGCAGCGCGCCAAGGCCGATCCCGATCCCGCTCAGGGCGGCCTCGCCAGGTCCCGACTCCAGGACGCGGCGCGCCAAGACCGAGACGATGAGTCCGACCACGAGGGCCAGCAACCACCACGGCGACTCGAGGAAGGCGAAGGCCGTGTGGTCGAAGTCGAGGCCCAGGTCCTCGGTCGCGAGGGCGCCGGCCAGCAGGGCGGGCAGGAAGGGGCGCAGGCCGGTCGCGGACGCCAGCCCCATGCCTTGGAGGATGTCGAGAACGAGCTTCATCAGTACCGTGCTCCGGGACCATGACAGACCGCAGGTCCGAAGGTCCCGACGACGAAAGGCGGATGGACATGTCCTCGCCTCGTCGTCCCCAGCGCGCCGCCGCGCACGAGCTCGAGCGCTACACCGGGCTGTTCGCATCGCGCACGCGGGCGATGAAGTCGTCGGCCATGCGCGACCTCATGGCGATCACCGAGCGGCCCGAGGTGATCTCGCTGGCGGGCGGCCTGCCCGACACCTCGACCTTCCCGGCCGAGAGCTTCGCGTCGATCATGGCCAAGGTCGCCGTGGACTCCTGCGCGGCGGCGCTGCAGTACGGCCCGACCGAGGGCCTGGGGATCACCAAGGACGCGATCCAGCACGTGATGGCCGCCGAGGGGACGCACGTCGACCCCGAGGACATCCTCGTGACGACCGGCGGCCAGCAGGTGATCGACCTCGTGTGCAAGACGCTGCTCGATCCCGGCGACGTCGTGGTCGCCGAGGCGCCGACGTACCCCGGCGCGATCCCGGCGTTCTGCTCCTACCAGGCCGACGTCGTGCAGATCGAGATGGACGCCGACGGCATGCCGATCGATGTCCTCGAGGAGACGCTCGACCGCCTCGAGCGCGAGGGCCGGCGACCGAAGTTCATCTACACGATCCCGAACTTCCAGAACCCGGG
>JAWVGD010000263.1:0-4057 GCA_033855515.1 Baekduia sp. | reverse complement strand
CTTCGGCGGCATCATCACCATCAACCTCGCCAACCGCTACAAGAAGCTCGGCGTGCCCAGACCGCGCGCGCTGTGGCTCGACGACCCGCACGACGGCGGGCTGACCGGAGTTGATGAACCCGCGCTGGACGACTCCCTCGCAGGCATCCCGGCCACCACCAAGCTCGTCTGCCACTCGGGCGCAGAGGGAGTCACCGCCGAACCGGGCAAGGGCGACGGCAGCTGCAACGCCGTGTTCGCCAAGCTCGGTCACATCCCGGCGGCCGACAAGAGCCTGGTCATGACCAGCCCTGACGACCACGGCACCCCGGCGCTGTCGTCCAAGCACGGCGTGTGCGCCGGACCGGGCGCCGGCTTCGGCGTCGACGCCTACGACCGCGGCTTCTGCTGGCGTTCCTGGGACGCGCTGCGCAGCTGCGCCTACACCGCCCACGAATGCCAATACGCGCTGGGCAACACCCCGCAGAACCGCCACATCGGGACCTTGAGCAACGGCACGCCCAAACCACCGCGGTGGCGGGCCCCGCCGCGCCTCAGGCGGCGCGCGCGGGGAGCAGGACGGCCGGCCGGGACGAACCGGCGGCGTCCAGCCCGCGCAGGAACGCCCGGACGACCTCGCCGTCGAACTGGGTGCCGGCGCCGCGCAGGAGCTCCTGGCGTGCGACGTCGTGGCCGAGCGCCCGGCGGTACACGCGGTCGGCGGTCATCGCCTCGTAGGCGTCGGCGACCGAGAGGATCCGGGCTTCGATCGGGATCTCCCCGGCGGCGAGGCCCTGCGGGTAGCCGGTCCCGTCGGGGCGCTCGTGGTGGGCGAGGACCCATCTGCTGATGTCGGGCAGGTTGGCGCTGGCGACGATCCGGGCCCCGAGCTCGGAGTGCTTGCGCATCTCCTCCCACTCGGCGGCGGTCAGCCGGCCGGGCTTGCGCAGGATCGGGTCCGGGACGCCGATCTTGCCGACGTCGTGCAGGTGGCCCGCGGCGCGGATGCGTTCGACGCGGCCGGTCTCGAGGCCGAGCTCGCGCGCGATCAGCGCGGCGTAATGGGCGACCGTGCGGGCGTGCAGCGCGGTGTCGCCGTCGCGAAGGTCCAGCGCCTCGGCCAGGACGAGCACGGCGGCCAGGTGCTGCGGGGCCGCGTCGTCGTCGTGGCCGCGCCGGCGGGCACGGTCGCCGATCGTCGAGGTGTAGAGGACGGTCCGGTCGCGGCCCTGGTGCTTGGCGGCGTACATCGCGAGGTCGGCGACGCGCAGCAGGCCGTCGGCGTCGGCGGCATGGTCGGGAAACGTGGCGACGCCCACGCTGATCGTCGTCCCCGTGGCCGCCAGGACGCGATCGGTGTGGACCGCTGCGCGGAGACGCTCGGCGAGGAGGTAGCCGCCGTGCTGGTCGTTCTCGGGCAGCAGCAGCGCGAACTCCTCGCCGCCGAGCCGGCCGGCCGTGTCGCTCTTGCGCTTGACGGCCGCCAGGATCGCGCCGACCGCGCGCAGGGCGTCGTCGCCGGCGCCGTGGCCGTGCTCGTCGTTGAGCTGTTTGAAGTTGTCGAGATCGATGATCAGCAGCGCGACCGGCGCGGGCCGGCGCGTGCTGCGAGCCAGCTCGGCCTCGAGGGCGTCCTGGAGCCCGCGCCGGTTCAACACCCCGGTCAGCCAGTCGGTCCGCGCCGCACCCGCGAGCTGTTGGATGAGCAGTCGGATGTGGGACTGCAGCACGCCCACGAGCGCGGCGCCGACGCCGCACGTTCCCACGACCATCAGCAGCTGCGCGGGGCTCAGCGAACCCGTCACCGTCACCGCGGTGGCGGTGGCGGTCAGCCAGGCCATCTCGGCGAGCGCCTCGCCGTGGGAGAGGAAGTAGAACGAGTCGATGGCGACCCAGACGTAGATGAAGGCATAGATGTCGCCGTGGCGGCCGCCGCCGACGATCACCATGGTGATGAACAGCGTTCCCAGCGCGAGGAACCAGGCGACGAGCGGCCCGGGGAGCCGGCGCGCCGCGGCGAACAGGGCGACGCCGGTCCCCACGGCGGTCGCGCCGACCGCGAAGACCAGCCACGGCAGGCCGTCGTGGGGATCGGAGACCGGCATCGACAGCAGCGCGAGCGTGCCGCCCGCGGCGAACAGGGCACCAAGGGACTGCCAGCGCACCACACCGTCGTCGGGGCGCTGAAGGGCGTCGACCAGCGCGCCTCGCAGCGTCATCGCTGCGGCGCGAGCCCTTCCCCGTGGCTCGGTGGCCCTGCCGCTCACGTCCGGGAAATCGGCAGGACCGCCTTGCGCTTGAATGCGTGCCGGCTCGTCGATCCCGGCCCCCTGGGCCGGCGTTCCCCTAGCGCGTGCGCCAGATCGTGTACTGCTTGCGGATCGTCTCGCGGACGTCCCAGCGGCCGGCCCAGCCGTCGGGCATCACGAACGAAACGCCGGGACGCAGCTCGATCGTCGTGCCGTCGTCGCCGATGACCGTGGCATCGCCGGCGAGGATCAGCATGTGCTCGCCGATGCCGTCCTTGGCGCCGGGAAACGTCCCGGGCGTACACGACCAGACGCCGATCTCGCAGACCGTGTCCGCATAGAGCGTCTTGGAGGACTCGACCGGCGTGCCCCCGGTGGCGCCGGCGCGCGGCCCGTCCTCGGCGAGCTCCAGCGTGAGCAGGTCGCCGTAGTGGGCGAGCCGGTGGGCGGCGGCAGTGGTGGTCATGCGTCGGCTCGGCGGTTCATCCACGACACCCTCGCGATCGCACGCGGCCGGGACAACGGACAGGCTGTCGCCTTCCGGCGCGCAGCGTGTGACGGGGTGTCGGAGGAGGTTCTGCAGCGCAGGTGACAAGGTGATGGACATGACTGCGATCTCCCTCTGGGCGACGACCGCGGGCCGCACCGCGCCCCCGCGTCCGCCGCTGACGGGCCGGCGCTCGGCCGACGTCTGCGTCGTCGGCGGGGGGTTCACCGGGCTGTGGACGGCTTACGAGCTCAAGCGCTCGGCGCCCGAGCTGGAAGTGGTCGTGCTCGAGGCCGAGACCGTCGGCTTCGGCGCGTCGGGTCGCAACGGCGGCTGGGTCGTCGGCGCGCTCGCGGGGTCGCGGGAGCGCTGGGCGCGGAAGGCTGGTCGTGACGCGGTCATCGCGCAGGAGCGAGCGATCCAGGCGACGGTCGACGAGATCGGCGCAGTCGTCGAGCGCGAGGGGATCGACTGCGCATTTCGCAAGGGCGGCTCGCTGAACGTCGCCCAGACGCCGCTCGAGCTCGAGCGCCAGCGGGCGCTGATCGCCGAGGATCGCGAGTGGGGCTTGACCGAGGCCGACAGCGTGGAGCTGACCGCGGAGCAGACGCGTGCGCGGATCGCCGTCGACGGGGCAATCGGCGCGCGCTTCACGCCGCACTGCGCGCGCGTGCAGCCGGCCAGGCTCACCGACGGGCTGGCGGCCGCGGCCGAGCGCGCCGGCGCGACGATCTGCGAGCGCTCGCGCGTGACCAGGATCGCGCCGGGGCGCGTGGAGACCGCCGACGGCGCCATCACCGCGCGGTACGTCGTGCGCGCAACCGAGGCCTACACCTCGGGGCTGCCCGGCCTGCGCCGCCAGCTCGTCCCGCTGAACAGCGCGATGATCGCCACCGAGCCGCTGGACGCGGCGACCTGGGCGCAGCTGGGCTGGGACGGCGCCGAGACGATGCTCGACGGGCGCCGGCGCTACGTCTACCTGCAGCGCACCGGCGACGGCCGGGTCGCGATCGGCGGCCGCGGCGTGCCCTACCGCTACGGGTCGCGCACCGACCGCGAGGGCCCGCTCCCGGCGCGGACCGCCCGCGAGCTGCGGTGCCGCCTCGTGGAGCTCTTCCCGGTCCTGGCCGGGGCCGGCATCGCCGCCGGATGGCACGGGGTCCTGGGCGTCCCGCGCGACTGGTCGCCGGCGGTCGGCCTGGACCGGCCATCCGGTTTGGCCTGGGCCGGGGGGTACGTCGGCGAGGGCGTCGCCGCCGCCAACCTCGCCGCGCGCACGTTGCGCGACCTGATCCTGGGGCGGAGCACCGAGCTGACGCGCCTGCCGTGGGTGGGGCCGCTC
>JAWVGD010000262.1:0-4085 GCA_033855515.1 Baekduia sp. | reverse complement strand
GCTGCGCTCGCTCAAGCACTAGTCCGCGAAGCGGGTTAGTAGGCTGATCCGCCTTCCATGAGCACAGCGCGAGAACCCATCGGCGTGATCGGGACGGGCTACGTCGGTCTCGTCACCGCGGCCGGCTTCGCCGAGCTCGGCAACGAGGTCTGGTGCATCGACATCGACGCCGAGAAGATCGAGGCCCTCAAGCAGGGCCGCATCCCGATCTGGGAGCCCGAGCTCGAGGGGCTCGTGGCCAGGCATCGCGAGCGCATGCACTTCTCGACCGACCTGTCGGAAGCGCTCGAGCACGCGCGGCTGCTGTTCGTGGCCGTCGGCACCCCGCCGACCTACTCGGGCGACGCCGACCTCTCGGCCGTGCAGGCTGTCGTCGCGGCGATGCCGGCCTCCGACGGCCATGCGCTCGTCATGAAGTCGACCGTGCCCGTCGGCACCGGCGACAACGTCAAGCGCGCGTTCGCCGAGCAGGACAAGGGCGGCTTCCGTTACGTCTCATGCCCCGAGTTCCTCAAGGAGGGCTCGGCGGTCAAGGACTTCCTGGCGCCCGACCGCGTCGTGGTCGGCGACGACGGCGACTGGGCCGGCGAGGCGGTCGTCGATCTCTACGCGCCTCTCGAGGCGCCGCTCGTACGCACCGACATCCGCTCGGCCGAGATGGTCAAGCTCGCCTCCAACGCCTTCCTGGCCACGAAGATCTCGTTCATCAACGAGATCGCCAACGTCTGCGAGGAGACGGGCGCCGACGTCGTCGAGGTCGCGCGCGGCATGGGACTCGACGACCGCATCGGCCCGAAGTTCCTGCAGGCCGGCATCGGCTTCGGCGGGTCGTGCTTCCCGAAGGACGTGACGGCGCTGAAGCAGCTCGCGGGCAACTCGGGCTACCACTTCCAGCTGCTCAACGCGGTGATCGAGGTCAACGAGCTCCAGAAGCGGCGCGTGATCGCGAAGCTCCAGAAGCACCTGGGCGAGCTGGTCGGCAAGGAGATCGGCCTGCTCGGGCTTGCCTTCAAGCCCGACACCGACGACATGCGCGAGGCATCTTCGCTCGTGCTCGCCGCGCGCCTGCAGGCTGCCGGCGCGCGCGTGCGCGCCTATGACCCCGTTGCGGAGGGCGAGGCCCGCAAGCTGCTCGCGGGGCTCGACTACAAGGCGTCGCCCGAGCAGGTGGCCGACGGCGACGACGCTCTCGTGCTCGTGACCGAGTGGAAGCAGTTCGGGGAGCTCGACCTCGGCGCGCTCGCGGCGTCCATGCGCGGCAACCTGCTCGTCGACGGGCGCAACTTCTTCCATCCAGAGCAAGTCCGTCAGGCCGGCCTGATCTACGAGGGCATCGGTCGCCACCGGCGCAGCGACGAGGTGTCCGCCGCGGGCGCGCTCTTCAGCTACTAGGGCAACGCCGCGTCCCCTGGCCCGCCACTATGATGTCCGCTGCCTGACCAACGATCGGGGATTCCCCGGATGGCGTCGAAGGGAGCACCATGCGGATATTGCTCGTCGCCGCCGTGCTCGTGGCGGTGACCGCCGGGAGCGTCGTGGCGGACCGCGCCGATGCTGCGCAGCGCCGCGCGTCGACGTATCAACGTCATGCGCAACAACGTCATCACCGGAGCGGCGCGTCTCGGCATCGGCTGCGGCGGTTTCGCCTCGTGCACCGGACGCGGAAGACCCTGACGATCGCGTGGGCGCGCATTCCCGCCGGGCAGAAGGGCCACCGGCGCGGCCGCCGCGTGACGATCCGCCTGAATGGCCGGCGCGCCGCCGTCGTGCACGGGCGGCGGCATCGCCTCACACTGCACGGGCTGCGGTGCGCCTCGCGCTACCACGTCGAAGCCGTCGCGCGGGGCGCGCGCTGGCATCACGCCCGGCGTGCCGCGATCACGCTCCGGACGCGGAGCTGCCGGTCGGCGCCATCGCCGGCCGCGCCGGCGCCTGGCTCGGGCACGCATCACGCGCCGGGCGCAGGCGGAGGCCCGCGGATCTTCGCCTACTACTACCTGTGGTGGAGCGCGGACCACTGGCGGCAGGCACTGGGCCCCAACTACCCGCTGACCGCGCAACCCCTTCCGCTCCCGGCGCGTCTCGATGCGGGCGGCTGCAATCCCACGGCCGCCTACGCCGGCGCGACGGTGACAGATGTGCCCTCGCGCATCTATAGCCAGGACGATCCCGGCCAGATCGAGTCGGACGTCCGCGAGGCGGCTTCCGCCGGGCTCGCCGGTTTCGCGGTCAACTGGCTCGGGACGGGCCAGGCGGGCCAGAGCGCGAGCTCCAACCCGTACAGCCGCCGGCTGCAGGCGCTGGTCCAAGCCGTGCACCGGGTCAACGCGCAAGGCATTCCCTTCAAGCTCTGGCTGAGCCTGAAGGCCTCCGCGTCCGTCGTGTCGGAGCAGGCCATCTCCAACGATCTCGGCTACTTCGTCGGCGCGTACGGTCACGACCCGGCGTTCGACCGGGACGGCTCGGGGCGCATCACCGTCATCTGGAACGGCAGCCGCAAGTACCCGGTCAGCACGCTGAGCGCCATCAGCGACGCGTATCGCTCGAGGCTGCGCCTCCTCGGCGACGAGACCAGCTGGCCGGCCGACCGCGCGCGCTACCTGGACGGCGACGCGTACTACTGGTCCTCGCAAGATCCCTACAACAACCCGCAGTCCTTCGCGCAGCTGGGCAAGCTCGCGGGGGACGTGCGCGCCTCCGGCCGCAACCCGGACGGGTCGGCGAAGGCGTGGATCGCGCCGCTGGCGCCCGGCTTCGACAAGCAGCTGGCCGGCGGGGGCGCATGCACGCCGCGGCGGGGTGGCGAGACGCTCCGGCGTCTCTTCGCGGGCAACGCGGCGACGCGTCCCGACGCGTGGGCGTTGATCTCATGGAACGAGATCACTGAGGGCACCTACGTGGATCCGATGACGCGCTACGGCCGCCAGGATCTCGACGTCCTGCGTTCGCTGACCGGAGGCTGACCGGCGCGCCGGCCGCTGGACGGCGCCGCGAGGTACGGCTCAAGCGCGGCGACGCACGACGCGCTCGCAGGCGTGGACCACGTCGTGGCGGTCGACGCGTGCCACGTCGTGGCCCCGGCCGCAGTCGACCCGATCGCGCACACCGTCACGGGCGTCGATGACGTCGCGGCCGCCCTGTCCGCGCAGCACGTCGCGGCCGGGCCCCCCGTCGAGCCGGTCCGCCCCAGCTCCGCCGACGAGCCGGTCCGCGCCGCGCCCGCCGAAGAGCCGGTCGGCGCCGCTGCCGCCGGACAGCCAGTCGTCGCCGCGGCCGCCGCGGAGCAGATCGCGGCCGGACATGCCCAGGAGGCAGTCATTGCCGCCGAACCCGTCGATCACGTCGTTGCCGCCCATGCCCACGAGGCGGTCGCTGACGCGGGTGCCGCGCAGGTGATCCGCGCGTCGCTTCCCGCGCACGGTCCGGGCGCACGATGCGGCGTGGCGCGGCTTGGCCGGCGCGGGCGTCGGCCCCGGAGGCGACGAGTCCGGGCCGGGCGGGTAGGTCTGGGGGTCGTAGGTGCGGCCGAGTTCGTCGGTGGGGGTGACGGTGACGTGTTGGCCGTCGACGGTGACCTTGGCGAAGCCGAAGACGTGGTCGTCGGTGAGGTTGGGGGGTGCGAGGCCGCAGTGGGTGCCGTGCTTGCCGATGGCGTAGAGGTCGAAGACGCTGCAGGAGCTGATGGGCCCGAGGTCGGCGCCGCCGTTGCCGAAGACGTAGGAGACCAGGCCGGCGGGGTCGGGTCGGTTGCGCTGGTAGCCGTGGGCGTGGCCGTTGAAGGCGATGTTGACGTGGTTGGCGTCGAGTAGGCCTTGGAGGGTGCCGGGGCCGCCTTGCAGGGAGGTGTCTGAGCGTGCGCCGGTGGTGTCGGCGTAGAGGGGGTAGTGCCAGAAGGCGAACTTCAGGCCGCCGGGGTGGGTCTGGAGGTCGTGCGCGAGCCAGTCGTACTCGGCTTTGCCGGGGGCCCAGTGGGCGGCGGCGTCGGCGGCGTAGACGCCGTTGGTGCCGCCGTTGCCGTCGGCCCAGGCCGCGGTCAGCACGTAGAAGCGCGCCGGACCCGCATCGAACGCATACCAGAAACTCGG
>JAWVGD010000261.1:0-7849 GCA_033855515.1 Baekduia sp. | reverse complement strand
CCGACCACGCAGTCGCGGGTCACGATCTCGGCGAGGTCATCCTCGCTCCACCCCTCGGTCCCGGCGGGCCTGACGGGGAGCACCATGAATCGGTGCTTCTGGTTGGAGTCCTCGACGCGAACCTCGACATCCTCAGGAAGGTGAAGGCCGAGTTCGCCGAGCACCTGCCGTGGCCATCGCACGATCCGGCGGCGGTAGTTCGGCGTGCGATACCACTCCGGCGAATTCCCGAGGATCGGTCGCGGGTAGCACGAGCACAGCGTGCAGACCACGACGTGGTGGAGCTTCGGCGTGTCCTCGAGGACGTGCAGTGCGGTGAAGTCGCTGGGCGTCCCGAAGCCTGTCGGCTCAAGCCAGTCGACTCCCACCTCCCGGCTCGCCGCGATCGCATCCTCCAGCGCCAGCCTCTTGAACTCCGGCTCCAGCCACGCCCTCGCGACGAGCCGAGCGCCGGGCGCCGGGCCGATCTGCTCCGCGAACTCGGTGAAGCGGCGGTGATCTTCCGCGGTGAACATGCCCTTCTCGATCGCGAGCTCGCGCACCGCGATCTCCAGCACCTCGAAGTCGGTGATCTGCTCGACCATCGGCGCATGCGGATGTACGTCGTGCGCCGTCTCGCGCGGCTCGTCTGTCGGCGCCATCTCGCTAGTCCTCCGTCGTTGTTTCGCCATCGACCGCCTCGAGCCACCGCTCCGGAAGCTCCGTCTGCAGCGTGTCGCCGGGACTGCCGGCGTAGGGCTCCCAGAGGTCGGCCATCCTGAAGCGCACGATGTAGAACCACTCGGGTGTCTGGTCGTCGCGATCGAACGCCTCGTCCTCCGGCGCGAGGCTCTCGTATGACACCTCGACGACGGTCCCGCACGCCCCTCGCACGTACTCCTGGGTGCGCGTGTAGAAGACCGTAGGCAGCCCACGGACCCGCACTTGGTCGCCGACGCCGAACCTGGGCTCGCCGGCCATGCCCGCAAAGCACTGCGGATCTCCCTTGCCCACAGCCGCCAAGTGGTGGTGATTTCTCGCGACGGCGGCGGGATCCCCGACGCTGCGCGGCTCCGCGTCGGGTAGCCCAGCGCCGATCCCTTCTGAAGCGCGCCGGCGTACCGCATCGACGCGCTCGATCAGCTCGCCCAGCGTGACGTGGTGCTTCTCCACCAGGACGCGCGCGGCACCGATCAGCCAGCGGCCGTAGTAGGGGAGACCGAGGTACATCGTCCTGCCGATGTCGACGTTGTGCATCCTGCGGCGTTCCTCTGACGTCCAGATGCCGCGCCAGGCGAGGACCTCACACGTCACATAGGTGTTGAGCTCCCACTGCTCTTCCTCCTTGAGCAGGAACTCGGCCGGCGCGTCCGGTTCACCTCCAACATCGTGCGACGTCTTCATGTACGCGCGCAAGTGCGCGTCATCGATCTGATCCGGGGTCGGTGCGTCCTGGACCTGGTGAAGCGCCGGGCGCAGCTGACCGACGAGTTCGAGGTCGCTGTTGGCCTTCACGGGGCCCGAGTCAGCTGGTGAGGACATGCGCTTCTCCTTCCATGCGAGGATCCGTCGCCGCACACCGTCCGGCCTGGGGCACGAGGCGTTCGGCGAGTGCCCCGAACGCAACGCCGATCGTCCCCCAGAGGGCCACCTGGGCGATCACGGCGTACAGGCGGAACTGGTAGAGCACGTCGGCGGGGAAGCCGGGGTAGACGATCGTGCCGGACCGATCGCGTAGCGGCTGCGGCGTCTCGGTCGCGAGGTTGCCGAACTGCGCCCGGTTGGCGTGGAGGTGGCCCAGCGACGGCAAGAGCCCCATCACGATCGCCAGCCACACGGCGAGTCCCACCAGGGCAACGAACGTCGCGTTCCAGGCACCGCGCCGCCGCATGAGCCGGCGTGCCGCGAGGACGGCGGCGATCACCGAGACGACGGAGATCCCGACCATCGCCAGGTGGAGCAATCCGCGGGCGCGGATCGTGTCGGGATGCCCGATCCCGGGCGGGTTTGCGGGGTACTTGAGAAACGGCAGCAGGAACACACCGGCGAACCCCGCGGCGGCCACGGCGAGCGCCATCGTGCGAGGCCGAACGGTCGGGCGCATGCCGCGGGTGACCAGCACGTAGGCGACCGCGAACAGCCCGCCCATCGCGATGCCGAACAGGACCGCGCTCACGCCGAAGCCGAGGTTGCGTTGCACCGACCGGCTGAAGAGCTCTGGGTCGGGGGCCGTCGCGGCGAGCCCGGCGGCGCGGCGCAGCGCGTTCTCGGCGGCGTCCCGGCCGTTCGCGTAGTCGATCGCGCGCTGGATCAGCGGTTCCACGAAGACGCGCCCGAAGACGAACGCCAGCAGACCGCCGAGAGCACCGGCGGCGAAGCCACGCAGGATCCATCGCTGCTCCATGCTCGGGCGCCCACTCAGTGGCAGGGAAACGCCATGAAGTGGCGGCCGTCGTGCAGGAACTCGTGAAGGTGCATGTCGCTGCCGAACACCGACACAGCACCCTGATCGATCCCGATGAAGTAGTACAGGAGCAGGGAGAACAGCGCGGTCGCCACGAGCCACCAGGCGCCGGCCGAGAGGGGCAGCGCGATCGGCGCGCGCCACGGGTGCGCAGCACGAGGCGGCGGGACGATGGGAAGGCTGCCGGGCGAAGAGTTCGACACGTCTGTTCCCCTCAGACTCGTTGTTGTCGTCATCGAAGAGATTGTCCGTGGACGGGATCGGCGGACGGCGGTCCGGAGGGGCTGTGCGAGCCGCCCCATGGACCAGCGGCTGCGCACGCCGTCAAGCTCGCCGCCGTAGCCGTCGGGCAGGCCGAGGTCGAGGATCGCCACGTCGACGTGGCGCAGCATCCGCGACCTCGGCCAAAGGCCGCCCGATCGAACTGCTCGTCCGCGATCAGGACGAGGGGGGCGTCCAGGTGATGGCCGGGAGCGAGACTCCAGGAGTGGACACGTTGACGCCGGGGCTGATCAGCTTCCCGCCGATGTACGTGGCCCCCATGATCACCTGCAGCGGTCCCACCTTCGGAGGGATGAAGGTGAAGACGGGCGCCGCCGCCGACGCGGGCGGGGTCGTGGCCGCGCCCGCCGTGGCAACCGGAGCTGCCAGTGCGAGCGGGGCGATGGCGGCCGCGACCGCCGCGAGCTTCCGAGTGCGCATCACATCTCTCCGTGACTTACGGCGAGCCGATGACGTTGCCGCTGGCGACCGGGGGCTGGTTGGCCACCACAACCGACGTCCCGCCGTTGAAGACGGACCCGATCACGGTCGGTCCGATGGCCACCTGCGGGCCCGCGAACGTGAGCGGAACCCCGGTGAATGCCGGGAGATCGAACGCCGGAAGGCCGGCGGCCGACAACGACGGTAGAGCCGCAAGGCTCGGAAGGGCGAACGGGGCGGGAGCGGCGCTCGCGCCGGCCGCCGGGATGAGCACCGCCGCCGCGACCGCTGCGGTCACCGCGGTCACTGGGGCAAGGCGCTTCAGACTCAACTTCATCGACTGCCTCCTTCATGTCTTCCGGACGGCCGGTCGGGCTCGCCCGCGGTCGTGTGAGCCATGCGCCGCTGTACTCGGTGCGGGCTGCACAGAGCCGGAAGTGTGGGAGCCGTACCCGTCTCTTGGGACTGTCCCCCGGACCTGTTGCCGCTGGCCGCAGCGCCCGCCGGCGGCGTGCGACTGCCGCATCGCGTCAAGGTCGAGCGCCACTCCCCATCCCCGTCGGCGATGTGCCTGTTCGAACCGTGTCGATGAAGACTGTGCATCTCTCATCGTTGCGCACGAAGCTGATCGTCACGATGAGCCAGCGCACCGTCCACGTGGTCGAGGCCGACGCGCGCCGCTCGATCGAGACCGTCGAGCCGGCCCGCGCCGACAGGAACGCTTGCTCGTCGCGGAGGTGCTGCGCGTGGGCGGTCGTACGCCGGTGGCGACTCAGACCGGGTCGCCACCGCCACCGCCATCGGCGTCGCTGAGCAGGCCCTAACCGGTCGCGGGCGCGGCCGGCGAGAGCGGGAGTGGGATCGGCAGCGGCAGCGGCGTGGACGGCACCGGTGGCGTCGTCGTCGGGGGCGGCGGCGGCGGGGCGGGTGTGGGCACAGGGCCGGGCGTGGGCACCGGGCCGGGCGTGGGCACCGGCGTCGGCGTCGGGATCGGTACCGGTGCCGGAATCGGCGACGGGGCGCCGGCGCTCGAGTAGGTCACCGTGAACGCGTCGCCGCTCGCGGAAAGCTCGCTCGGCGTCGCCCCGGCGGGGGAGCCTCCGGTTCCCGGGTCGGTCACCGAGGCATCGGCGGCGTCGGGAGACAGCGAGATCGCCGTCGCCGACCACGCCGGGTTCGCGATCGTGCCGGTGCGCCCGCCGGTGGTGGTGGCCCGGGCGCCGTTGAAGCTCGCCGTCCCGAAGTTCGCGAGGGGGAGCGTCTGGCAGGAGTCGCCGGTGCATCCCGAAGGCGCCTCGACGATCCACTCCGCCGTGGTGACGTCGAGATGCTTGGCGGGCACCTGCCTGGTGAACACGGTGCCGAGGGTGCGGTTCGCGAGACGGAACTTCACCATCCGGCCGGACACCGTCACGCGCGCCGAGATCTTGTCGCCGGGACGGACCTTGAGGTGGACGGTCACCGGGCCGGCTGGGACCAGTTCGAACCACGCTGAGTAGAACGACTCGCCCCTCGAGCTGCAGTCGACCTGCGTCCCGATCTGCTCGAGCGCATTCGACATGGTGTGGACGCCCCCGAGGCCGATCCAGTACGCGGAGTACCGGCGCTGGCCCGACGTGCAGTTGGCTGCGGGCTGCACCCAGCTGCCCGCCACGCTGTGGAACCGGACACCGGATCGGCCGACCGAGTAGCCCGCCCAGTTCGAGGTGGTGGCGCGATGTGTCGCGGCGCCCGCGTCGGCCGGCACGGCGAACGCGAGAAGGGCGGCGAGCGTGAGGAGGAAGGTTGTGCGTCGTCGGATCATTGGTCGAGCGACGCCCCGCAGTCAGGAGCTCGCTGCCACGATCCTCGACGCTTACGCCTCCGATGCGGCCTGAACGCCGGGCCAGCGTGCCGCGCCCCTTCGACCGATGGCGGTCACCAGGATCCCCTTCGCGCCAGTCCGCCATCGATGGCCGCTGCGTTGCGTGGACGGCGGCTACTGGTCTGCGAGCAAGACCGACACCTGGCGCTGAGGAGCGGCGAGGAAGCGACGCAGGTCGCGGACGGCGGGCACGTCGTCGTAGGTGATGTCTGACAGGCCTTCTTCATCGCACAGCACGATGCGTGCGGCGGGATAGGCGACGAGCACCGGCGAATGGGTGGCGACGACCCACTGCGCCCCCGCGCGCGCCAGCTCGCTCATGCGCAGCAGGAGCGCGAGCTGCCCGTCGAAGGACAATGCGGCTTCCGGCTCGTCGAGGAAGTAGAGACCCCGAGGGCCGAGGCGATGGAGGGCGATCGACAGAAACGACTCGCCGTGGGACTGCTCGTGCAGCGAGCGTCCACCGTAGGGGGCGAGTGGATCGCCGGCCTCCCTCGGCAGGTCCTCGAGGTAGGTGGCAGCCGTGAAGACGCTCTCGGCTCGCAGGAAGAAGTCGGTCTTGGGCCGCCGGGTGCCGCGGATCAACGTCAGGGCGTCGGCCAGCGGGGAGTGGGATTCGCGGGTGCTGAAGCTGAAGTTCGACGAGCCGCCCTCGGCGTTGAGTCCCGCCGCGATGGCCATCGCCTCGAGCACCGTGGACTTCCCGGACCCGTTGGCTCCGACCAAGAACGTCACCCCGGTGTCGAGCTCGAGCGTCTGCTCCAGCGCCTTGACGGCCGGGAGCGCCCACGGGTATTCCTGTCCGGCACCGTCGGGCACGCGGTCGCGGTTCAGGCGGACCGCCCGGACGAAAGCATCGCTGTGGGCCAGCACACCAACAACGTAACCGCTGCCGGCGCGCCGGAAGTCGACGGCGACGCCGTGCCGCCTACCGGATGATGCGGAAGGCGGCCGTGATCGCGCGGCCAGACGTGTTGTTCGCGGTAGGGGTGGCCACCAGCGTGTAGCGGCCCGGGGCGAGCTTGTGGCCGTTGAGGCGGCCACTGAACTGCAACTTGTGACGTCCGGTCGTGCCGATCGTCGTGAAGGCGCCGGGAAGCGTCACCGTGCGCTGGCACTTGCGGGCCGCACTGTTGTGCTTGCTCGGGGCCACGCAACGCGTGGGCTTGCCCTTGCTGCGCAGCGTCCGACCGGCAACACGTCGGCGAATCGTGAACCGGACCGTGGCTGCGGTGTCGAGCGTGTACCCGATCGTCGCGCCGCGCTTGCGAAGAGCGGCCTTCTTCGTGCGCTGGGCCGCAACCGCGCTCGGGCCGCTGGGGGCGGCGGCGAAGGCTGTTGGGGAGATGGTCAGCCGGCTTGCGACCGGGGCTGCAGCGGGCGGCGGCGTCTGGCCGACCGACGGCGGCGTCCCTGAGACCGTCGGCAGGGCCGGGTTCTGGGGCGGGAGGTCGCGCTCGAACGCGCCGATGTCGCACCCCGGCCCCTGCGGGCGGGTCACCCCGCGCTGATCGACCGCGGGGCATCCGGCGTCGCCCGTCGGTATCTGGTCGACCGCGGCGCTTCCGGCACCCAGCGCGACCGTCGGGGTCGGGCCACCGTTGTCCTGGAGCGGCCCGAGCTTCGGGTCGGCGACGACGAACCCGGTTGTCCCGCAGGTACTGGGGCTCTCGGCGGGGAAGCTCAGATTGTGAACTGGACCGGCGACCGCGCCGAGGCAGTTCCCGCCGCTGTTGCCGGCGACGATCGTGTCGCGCACCGTCGCCGCGCCGAACATGTTGATTCCGCCGCCTCCGCCGATGCTGCCCGGTGTCCCGCCGGCCGGCGCGTCGCCGCCGGCACCGACCTGGTTGGAGCTGATCGTCAGGTTGAGCAGGGTCAGGATCGCGCTCGTCGTCACCACGCCGCCACCACCGCCGCCACTTCCGCCGTTTCCCGGGGTGCTGCGGTCGCTCAGCATCGGGCCACCGCCCACCGAGCCAGCACCCCCGCCACCGGCCGCGTTGCCCGAGATCGTGCTGTTGGCGACCGTCTGACTGGTGGAGCTCGCGTCGTAGACACCGCCGCCGTAGCCGCCGTCGCCGCCCAGGCCGCCCGTGTGCGGAGGCGCACCCCCGAGCGCCGTGCCGCCATTGCCGCCCCGACCCGCCGCGTTCGCGGAGATCGCGCTCCTGACCACCGACATCGAGCCGGCGTTCCAGATACCGCCGCCGCCGCCGCCCACGCCACCGGCGGCGCCGTTGGTGGTGGTTCCACCCCCGCCGTCGCCTCCGGTCCCGCCGGCGCCGGCGCGGTTGTTCAGGAGCGAGCTGTCGCTGACGCTCAACATCGCCCGGGACGCGTTGGCGATCCCGCCGCCGGCCCCACCCCGGCCGCCCGCACCGGCCGGCGTGCTGACCGTCAAGAAGCCGAAGTCGCGCTGCGGCGCAGAGACTCTCAGCCCACTGCGAGCAGGTCTGCGCGGTGGGCGACGAGCACGTCCCGCAGGGCCACCGGCGGGCGTCCGGTGAGGCGCTCGAAGGCCGGGTCGATCACGTCGAAGTACCCGTGGCGGACGGCCCGGCCGAACGCTGTGACGCCCCAGGCCATCGGAATCGGCGTGCCGATGCCGACGAGGACCTGGATGAGGGCCGCGTCGCTGAGCTGGAGGACCTTCACCGGCTGTTCGCTCAGGTCGCCGTAGAGCTCGACCAGCTCGTTCGCCGTCAGGCCCTGGGGGCCGGTGATCTCGTAGGTCTTGCCGACATGGCCGTCGGTCGTCAGCACGACGGCGGCCGCCTCGGCGCAGTCCCCGCGTGCGATGGGGACGATGCGCCCGTGGCCGTTGTTCGTGATCAGCT
>JAWVGD010000260.1:0-4585 GCA_033855515.1 Baekduia sp. | reverse complement strand
ACTCGAGGTCCAGCTCGGACACGACGCTGCGGCCGGCGTCGATCAGGCGGCGCAGCCGCTCCTCGTCGAGGACGTCGGGGCTCGGCATGGGCGAAGCCTAGAACGCAGAGGCCCGCCGGACCTGCGGCAAGTCCAGCCCGGCCTGCACGCTTAAGCGGATGCCGTGGCGGCCCGGCGCGACTAGCGTCGACTCCCAATGGCCGATCATCCAGCCTCCGCTCTCCGAGTCCTCGTGCTCGGGGGCGGCCCCGCCGCCCTCGAGGGCGCGCTACGGCTGCAGCGGCTCGCCGGCGACCGCGTCCGGATCACGCTGCTCGCTCCCGAGCCCACCTTCCGCTATCGCCCGCTGGCGGTCGCCGAGCCGTTCGAGATTGGACCCGTGCCGAGCTACCGGCTCGCCGACCTCGCGGCCGAGCGCGGGCTCGCCTTCGTCCTTGACGCGGCCGTCGCCGTGGACCTCGACGCCGGCGAGGCGCACACGCAGCGCGGCGACACGCTCGCCTACGACGCGCTGCTCGTCGCCGTCGGCGCCTCGACCGCGAGCGCGCTCCCCGGAGCACTGAGCTTCGCCGGACCCCAGGCCGGGCAGGCGCTGCGCGCCGCGCTCGACGCGATGGGGCCGGGCCGGCGGCGCGTCGCCTTCGTCGCCGCGCCCGGCACCGCATGGACGCTGCCGCTCTACGAGCTCGCCTGCCGGACCGCGGCGTGGGCCTCCGAGTCGGGCCGCGACGTCGAGACCTGGCTCATCACCCACGAGGCTCGAGCGCTCGGAGTGTTCGGCGACACGGTCGCGGTCAAGGTGGTGGAGCTGCTCGAGGCCTCCGGAGTCCGCCTCTGGACCGGAGCGATGGCCGACTGCGTCGAGGACGGGCGGCTGTGGCTGGACATGGAGGGCGGCCTTCCGGTCGATCTCGCCGTCGCGCTGCCTCGTCCCGTCGCGCGCATGATCGCCGGCCTGCCCGCCGACGCCGACGGGTTCCTGCCGGCCGATGCGTACGGGCGACTCGAGTTCGCGCCCGGGGTCTACGCGGCGGGCGACGCAACCACGCGCCCACTGCGGCAGGGCGGCCTCGCGACGCAGCAGGCCGACGCCGCCGCGGCCTCGATCGCGCAGCAGGCCGGCGCGCCCGTCGAGCCCGAGGCCTACCGGCCGGTCCTGCGCGGTCTGCTGCTGACCGGCGGCCGGCCCTGGTTTTTGTCGCGCGCGACCGGCGCACCCAGCGAGGCCGACTCTGATGCGGCGTGGTGGCCGTCGCACAAGATCTCCGGTCGCGAGCTGGCGCCCTACCTCGCCGCGCACCCCGAGCTCGAGGAGCCTGACGGAGTGCTGGCTTGAACCGCGGCGCGCACGGTCTAAGCGTCCTGACCGTGAACGCGGGCTCCAGCTCGCTCAAGCTCCGCCTCCTCGGAGCGGACGATGCGCTGCTTGCCGATGTGGAGCTGCCCGCCGACCGCGGGCATGCTGACCCGGTCGCCCTCGCGGAGGCGCTCGAGCGGATCGACGCTCCCGGCGCGGTCGGGCACCGCATCGTGCACGGTGGCGCGCGCTTCACCGGCCCGGTGCGGCTGGACGCCGGCGTGCGGGACGCCCTCCGCGCCCTCACGGCGCTGGCCCCGCTGCACCAACCGGCGGCGCTCGCCGCACTCGACGCCGTCTCGGCTGCCCTTCCCGCCGTGCCGGCGGTGGCCTGCCTGGACACCGCCTTCCACGCCGGGCTCCCGGCGGGCGCGGCAACCTACGCGCTGCCGCTCGAATGGCGCCGCCGCCACGCCTTGCGCCGCTACGGGTTTCACGGCCTCTCCCACGCCTACGCCTCCCGCCGGGCCGCACGACTGCTCGGCCGGCCCACGAGCGAGCTGCGACTCGTCACCTGCCATCTCGGCGCCGGCGCGTCGCTCGCCGCAGTGTCCGCCGGTCGTTCTGTCGACACGACTATGGGCTTTACGCCGGTGGACGGGCTGGTCATGGCGACGCGGTCAGGGAGCGTCGATCCGGGCCTGCTGCTCTGGCTCCTGGAGCACGGCGGCCACAGCGTGCGCGAGCTCGCCGATGTCCTGGAGCACGGCGCCGGCCTGCAGGCGCTGGCCGGCACGGCGGACATGCGCGAGGTCCTGGCCCGCGCGGCGGAGGCCGACGCGGCGGCGGTGCTCGCCCTCGACGTCTACCTCCACCGCCTGCGGAGCTCGATCGCCGCCATGGCCGCCGCGATGAGCGGCCTCGACGCGGTGGTGTTCACGGGCGGCGTGGGCGAGGGGGCGAGCGAGATCCGGTCCGGCGCGGCACAGGGCCTCGGGTTCCTGGGCATCACCGTGGATCCGCAGGCGGATCGTGCCGCCGTCCCGGACGCCGAGGTGAGCGCGCCGGAAGCGTCGGTGCGCACGCTCGTGGTCCGGGCTCGCGAGGATCTCGAGATGGCTCGCGAGGTGCGGGCGGTGCTGGCCGCGGCTTAGGCGCGCGACCCGCGCGCCGCGTCCGTGGACGCCTCCGGAGGCGGCTCGGCGCCCGGCCACACCCAGTCGCGGACGTCGGGCGAGTCGTCCCCGTGCGTCCGCGTGTAGGCCCGGTGGCGAAGTCGCTCGTCGGTCATGTGCTGACGCAGTTCGGCGGCCCGCTCCCCCAACCCGGGGACGCGATCGATGACGTCCATGACCAGGTGGAAGCGATCGAGATCGTTGAGCATGACCATGTCGAACGGGGTGGTCGTCGTCCCCTCCTCCTTGTAGCCGCGGACGTGCAGGTTCGCGTGGTTGGTTCGCCGGTAGGTCAGGCGGTGGATCAGCCACGGGTAGCCGTGGTAGGCGAAGATGACCGGCTGGGAGGCGGTGAACAGCGCGTCGAACTCGGCGTCGGGCAGCCCGTGCGGATGCTCGGATTCGGGCTCCAGGCGCATCAGGTCGACGACGTTGATGACCCGCACGCGTAGCTCGGGCAGGTGTTCGCGCAGGAGCGCGGCCGCCGCGAGCGTCTCGAGCGTGGGGACGTCGCCGGCACACGCCAGGACGACGTCGGGCTCGCCGCCCTCATCCGTGCCGGCCCACTCCCAGATCCCGATGCCCCGCGTGCAGTGAGCGACGGCCTCGTCCATGGTCAGGAACTGCAGCGCCGGCTGCTTGCCGGCCACGATGACGTTGACGTAGCCGCGGCTGCGCAGGCAGTGATCGGCCACGGAAAGCAGGCAGTTCGCGTCGGGCGGCAGATAGACGCGCACGATCTCGGCCTTCTTGTTGACCACGTGGTCGATGAACCCGGGGTCCTGGTGGGAGAGGCCGTTGTGATCCTGGCGCCAGACGTGAGAGCTCAGCAGGTAGTTCAGCGAGGCGACCGGCCGCCGCCACGGAATCCGGCGCGTGACCTTCAACCACTTCGCATGCTGGTTGAACATCGAGTCGACGATGTGGATGAACGCCTCGTAGCAGTTGAAGAGCCCGTGCCGGCCCGTAAGCAGGTAGCCCTCGAGCCAGCCCTGGCAGAGGTGCTCGCTCAGCACCTCCATGACCCGCCCGTCGGGGGCAAGGTGATCATCGGTCGGCAGCGTCTCCGCGTTCCAGGCCCGGTCGGTGACCTCGAACAGTGCGTCGAGGCGGTTCGACCGGGTCTCGTCCGGGCCCATCACCCGGAAGCGATCGGCGTTGCGGAGCATCACGTCGCGCAGAAACCCGCCGAGCACCCGCGTGGCCTCGCCCGCGACGCGCGCCGGCTCGGGCACGTCGACCGCGTAGTCGCGAAAGTCGGGTAGCTCGAGGTCGCGCAGGAGTAGGCCGCCGTTGGCGTGCGGATTGGCGCCCATCCGCCGCTCCCCCTCCGGAGCCAGCGCCGCCAGCTCGGGCAGGAGCGTGCCGTTGGCGTCGAACAGCTCGTCGGGCCGGTAGGAGCGCAGCCAGGCCTCGAGCTGAGCGACGTGGTCGGGGCGCTGCGCGAGGCCCGCAAGCGGGACCTGGTGCGAACGGAAGGAACCCTCGGCGGGCAGCCCGTCGACCTCCGCCGGGCCGGTCCAGCCCTTCGGGGTGACGAGCACGATCATCGGCCAGCGTGGCCGCGAGCGGTCGCCGTCCTCGCGCGCCCGGCGCTGGATCTCCGCGATCTCGTCGAGGGCGTCGTCCAAGGCGGCGGCCATGCGCCGGTGCATCGCCTCGGGCTCGGAGCCCTCCACGAAGCAGGGGGCGTAGCCGTAGCCCCGCAGGAGCGCTCGGAGTTCGTCGCGCGGGATGCGCGCGAGCACCGTCGGATTGGCGATCTTGTAGCCGTTGAGGTGCAAGATCGGGAGCACCGCACCGTCACGCGCGGGATCGAGGAACTTGTTCGAGTGCCAGCTGGCCGCTAGCGGACCCGTCTCCGCCTCGCCGTCACCGACGGTGCAGCACACGAGCAGGTCCGGGTTGTCGAACGCCGCGCCGAAGGCGTGCACGAGCGCATATCCGAGCTCGCCGCCCTCGCTGATCGAGCCCGGGGTCTCGGGCGCCACATGGCTGGGAATCCCGCCGGGGAACGAGAACTGACGGAACAGGCGCTGCAGACCCTCGGCGTCGCGGCCGATGTGCGGGTAGACCTCGCTGTAGGTCCCCTCGAGGTAGGTGTTGGCGACCA
>JAWVGD010000259.1:0-8384 GCA_033855515.1 Baekduia sp. | reverse complement strand
GCACCGAGGAGCAGGGCGCCGAGCTGCTGGGCCGCATCACGCCCACGGCCGACCCGGCCGACGCGGCGGGTGCCGACCTCGTCATCGAGGCGGTCTTCGAGGATCCGGCCGTCAAGGCGCAGGTCTTCGCCGAGATCGAGCCGCACCTGACGACGACCCACCCACCCGCGCTGCTGGGGTCCAACACCTCCACGTTGCCGATCACCCAGCTGGCCGAGGGCGTCTCGCGCCCGGCCGACTTCATCGGGCTGCACTTCTTCAGCCCCGTGGACAAGATGCCGCTGCTGGAGATCATCAGGGGGGAGCAGACCAGCGACGAGGCGCTGCATCGCGCCCTCGACGTCGCCAAGGCCATCAAGAAGACGCCGATCGTGGTCAACGACTCGCGCGGCTTCTTCACCTCGCGCGTCATCGGCACCTTCATCAACGAGGGCATCGCGATGCTGCTGGAGGGCGTGCCCGCCCCGTCGATCGAGCAGGCGTCGTCGCAGGCGGGCTACCCGGCGCCGGTGCTGCAGCTCTCCGACGAGCTGAACATGGAGTTGATGGCCAAGATCCGCAAGGCCTCCAAGGAGGCCGTGCAGGCGGAGGGCGGCACGTGGGAGGACCACCCGGCGTTCGCCGTCGTGGACCGCATGCTCGCCGAGGGCCGCGCCGGCAAGCTCCGCGGCGCCGGCTTCTACGAGTACGACGAGAACGGCAAGCGCGCCGGCCTGTGGCCGGGGCTGCGCGAGGCGTTCCCGCCGGTCGCCGACCCGTCCACGATCGCCCTCAAGGACCTCGAGGAGCGGATGCTCTTCGCCGAGGTCCTCGAGACGATCAAGTGCCTCGACGAGGGCGTGATCGAGTCGGTGGCCGATGCGAACATCGGCTCGATCTTCGGGATCGGCTTCCCCGGCTGGACGGGGGGCGTGCTGCAGTACGTCAACGGATACGCCGGCGGCCCCGCCGGGTTCGTGGAGCGGTCGCGCGAGCTGGCCGAGCAGTACGGCGAGCGCTTCGAGCCGCCGGCGTCGCTGGTCGACAAGGCGCAGCGGGGCGAGTCCTACACGGATGCGCCGACGCCGGTCGCCTCCGCCTGACAGCACGCAGGCAGCAGGCGCCGCCGGTCCCGCGAAGGGCCGGCGGCGCGGCGCGGCGTCTCATGTCGGGCGGGCCGTGGCGGCTCCGAGTGGTGGGTGAGCGGCGACGTTCTTCGCCGGCGGGTAGGCCCTCAGGGCGTCGCGCCTGCGGCAGCCGCCGCCAGGGGCAGCCCCGTCAGGCGGCCCAGCGCCGCGAGCCCGTCCTCGGTCCCCGGCCAGCGGGCGCGGACCGCGCCCGCCCCGGCGCGGCGCACGACCGTCCGCAGCACGAGCGCGACGAGGATCGCATCGTCGGCGTAGCCCAGCACCGGGATGACGTCGGGGATCAGGTCGAAGGGCAGCGCGAGGTAGGCGAGCAGCAGCCACAGCCGGATCCGCACGCCGCGCGGCAGCGCCGGGTCGGCGGCCAGGCGCCGGACGACCCGCAGCAGGTCGGGCAGGAGCCGCAGCGCCTCGCCCAGGAGCGGCCCGCGCGGGCGCGCGACCAGCAGGGCGGCGACGAGCATCAGCCAGCCGGCCAGCAGGGCCACCGCGATGCTCGTCAGCGTGGGGAGGACCGCCATCGCACAGACGGTAGGGGTTTCAGCGGTCCAGGAACTCCGCCAGCTTGCCCCGCAGCGCCTGCTTCAGGAACCGCGGCGCCCTGGCCGCACGGGCGTCAGCCGTCTGACCCTGGGCGCGCCGACGGAGGTCTCAGGCTCCGAAGCGGCGTCTGCGGGTAGAGCGCCAGCGTGAACGGCGCGGACCCCAGGAGCGTCTTCTCGAGCCTGTTCGACCTGTACGTCCCGATCGCGGCGGCGGTGTTCGTCATCGTCATCGTCGTCCTGGCGGTCATCCTGGTCCGCGACCGCGCGCGGCCGGGTCGCGTGGCGTCGCGGCGCGACGAGGCACCACGGCTGGAGCTCGCCTACGCCGTCGCGCTGGCGATCATCGCGGGGCTGCTCGTGTGGCGCAGCTTCGACGGCGTGCAGCGCGTCGACGGCGTGACCGCGCATGCGGCGCCTGCGCCCGGGGCGGGCCCGGCGGGGCTGACCGTGGGGCTGGTGGCGGCCGAGTGGAACTGGCGCTTCGTCTACCCGGGTGGCGTGGTGCAGCAGGGCGACGGCCCCGACCATCTCCCGACGCTCGTCGTCCCGGCCGGGCAGCTCGTGCGCTTCCGGTTGACGTCGCTGGACGTCGTGCATGCGTTCTGGATCCCGGAGGCCCGCTACAAGTACGACGCGGTCCCGGGTCATCCCAACGTGTTCGACATGGCCTTCGACCCCGGCATCGACTACCGCGACGACCGCTGCTCGGAGTACTGCGGGCAGTACCACGAGCAGATGCGGTTCCTCGTGTCGGTGCGCTCGCCTGCGGCGTTCGCCGCCTGGCTGCGGGGCCGCCGGCGGCAGGCGGCGGGGTCGTGATCGCCGCCCTCGCGTCGACCGACCACAAGGTCATCGGGCTGCGGATGGCGGTGACCGCCCTGCTGTTCTTCCTGGCCGGCGGCGTGCTCGCGCTGCTGCTGCGCACCGAGCTCGCGCAGCCGGGCCTCCAGGTCGTCTCCCATCAGGGCTACGACGAGCTCTTCACGATGCACGGCTCGACGATGATCTTCCTCGTCGTCATCCCGGTGGCGATGGCGTTCTGCGTGTACCTGGTCCCGCTGCAGATCGGCGCGTCGACGCTGTCGGGCGCGCGCTGGGCGCTGTCGGGGTCGTGGCTGATCGCGCTGGCCGGCCCGGTGATGTGGGCCGGCTGGCTGACGCGCGAGGGCGCGGGAAGCGCCGGCTGGTACGCGTACGACCCGCTGTCGGACACGCCGCACACGCCCGGCCCCGGCATGGACCTGTGGATCTGCGGGGTGATCCTCGCCACGGCCGGCACGATCATCATCGGCTGGTGTGTCCTGCTGACCGCCCTGCGGCGGCGCGCGCCCGGGATGACGATGCTGCGCATGCCGGTGTTCACCTGGACGGCGGTGGCGACGTCGCTGCTGGTGATCTTCTCGTTCCCGTCGCTGGTGGTCGCGATGTCGCTGCTGCTGCTGGACCGCCACGGGGCCTCGCTGCTGGACCCGATCAGCTACCAGAACCTCTTCTGGTTCTACGGGCATCCGGCGGTGTACGTGATGTTCTTCCCGTTCGTCGGGATGGCCGGCGAGGCGGCGTCGGTCTTCGCCGCGCGGCGCTTCTTCGGCTACCGGGCGTTCGTCCCGGCGCTGCTGGCGTTCACCGCGCTGTCGATGAGCGCGTGGGCGCACCACATGTACACGACCGGCGGCATCCCGCGGCAGCTGTTCGCGCTGACCTCGACGGCGCTCATCGTCCCGGCGGGGATCGAGTACTTCGACATCATCGGCACGCTGTGGCGCGGGTCGATCCGCCTGACGGCCTCGATGCTGTTCGTGGTCGGGTTCCTGGTGCAGTTCCTGATCGGCGGGCTGAGCGGCGTGTTCGTCGCCTCGCCGACGCTGGACTTCCACGCGCAGGACTCCTACATCGTCGTGGCGCACTTCCACTACACCTTGTTCGCGGGCAGCGTCTTCGCGCTCTTCGCCGGCGTGTACCTGTGGTGGCCGAAGTTCACCGGGCGCCGGCTCTCCGAGCGGCTCGGTCGCATCCACTTCGCCTTCATGGCGGTCGGGACCAACCTGACGTTCCTGCCGCAGTTCATCCTGGGCTACGACGGCATGGCCCGGCGGCTGCCCGACTACCCCAAGGCGACCGGCTGGCAGGGGCTGAACATCGTCTCGACCGCGGGGTCGGGCCTGATCGCCGTCGGCACGCTGGCGTTCCTGGCGGCGGTCGCGGGTTCCTTCCTGCGCCGGCCCGACGCGACGCCGGACCCGTGGGGGACCGGCTGCACGCTGGAGTGGGTGGCCGCGAGCCCGCCGGCGCGCTGGAACTTCGACGTGGCGCTGCCGGCCGTCCGCTCCTACGCGCCGCTCGACGACCTCCGCCACGACGACGATGCGGCGGGACGGTCGGCCCAGCGGCCGGTGGCCCATCCGGCCGGAGGGACGGCGTGAGGACGGCGGGGCGGACCGGCGGGCTGCCGATCGCGCTCTGGGGCGTGGGGCTCCTGCTGATCACGGCGCTGGGGGTCGCCGTCTTCAGCCTTGCGACGCTCCCCGCGGGCCTGCTGGCCGGCGCCGGGCTGTGGGCGCTCGTCACGGGCGTGGCCTCCGACGTCGTGGGCCGTCGCCGCGACGGCGCCGCCGGCGCCGAGGTCGTGCCGCGCAGCAGTCTCCCGGCCGTCGCCGTGGCCTGCGGCGCGACCGTGGCGCTCGTGGGCAGCGTGGTGGGCCAGGCGCTGCTGTGGCCCGGGATCGGCATCGTGGTGCTCGGCCTCGCGGGCCTGCTGCGCGAGCAACGGGCCGCCCGCCGGCTGTTGCGCCACAGGGCGGCGCCGCGATGAGCGCGCTGGCCGCGGTCCTGCCCGCCGCCCTGCTCTACGCCGCCGGGCTGCGGCGCGCGCGGCGCGGCCCGGGACGCGCGGCGGTGGCCTGGGTTGCCGGCCTGCTCGTGCTCGGCGCGACCGTGTCGCCGTGGATGGAGCGCGCGGCCGAGGACCGGTTGTCGATGCACATGGTGCAGCACGGGCTGGTGTCGCTCGTGGCCGCGCCGCTGCTGGTGTGCGGGGCGCCCGTGCGCTTGGCGCTCGCGGCGACGTCGCGGCGCACCGGCCGTCGGCTGGCCGCACTGCTGGGCCGGCCAGCCGTCGCGGCGCTGGTGCATCCACTGGCCGCCGTCACGCTGTTCGCCGCGGTGCTGGCTGCCGTGCACGTCCCCGCGGTATACGACCTCGCCCTGCACAGCGGGGCCGTGCACGCGGCCGTCCACGCCGCTCTGCTCTGGTCGGCGCTGCTGCTGTGGGCCGGGCTCATCGGCGCGGACCCGCTGCCGCACCGCGCGTCGGCGACGGCGACGGTCGCCGCGCTCATCGCCGCGATGGGGGCGATGGGTGCCCTGGGCGCGGCGCTGGCCGCCCAGCAGCACGTCGTCTACGCGCCCTACGCCGGGCGGACGGCCGGCGCGCTCGGCGACCAGCAGCTGGCGGGGGGCATCATGTGGATGGGCGGGATGGTCGTCGTCCTGCCCGCGCTGCTGGTGCTCGCGTGGCGCGCGCTGATCGCCGAGGAGCGGCGCGCGGCGATCCGCGAGGCCCGCGGCCTGCCCGCCTCCGGAGGCCCGCGATGAGCCGCGTGGCGGTGGCCCGGCTGCCGGCGTCGCTGCGCGTCGCGGCCGTCGGCCTGCTCGCCGGGTTCGTCGCCTGTGCGTGGGTCGCCCGCGGCGGCACGACTCCCGCGGCGTCGGCGGCCGGCGCCGGCGCCGGGGTGGCCCGCGGCGCGGCGCTGTACGCGGAGTCGTGCTCGGACTGCCACGGCGCGGACCTCCGCGGGCTGCGCGGGCGCGGACCGACGCTGCGGGGCGTCGGTGCGGCCTCCGTCGACTTCTACCTCTCCACCGGCCGCATGCCGCTGTCGCGTCCCGGCATCGAGCCGCCGCGCGCGGCGCCGGTCTACGGCCGTCGTGACATCGACGCGCTGATCGCCTACGTGACGCGCATCGGGCCCGGCGGGCCGGCCATCCCACAGGTCGACCCGACGCGTGGCACGCTTCCCGAAGGGCGGCGGTTGTACACCGACAACTGCTCGGGCTGTCATCAGATCATGGGCGCGGGCGGGATCGCGCCCGGCCTCGTCGCGCCGCCGCTCAACGACGCGACGCCACGGCAGATCGGCGAGGCCATCCGCGTCGGCCCCTACTTGATGCCGCGCTTCTCGTCCCGGCGGCTGACCGACCGCCAGGTCGCCTCGGTCGCCCGGTACATCACCGAGGTCGCCCAGCACCCGCCCGACCGCGGCGGCTGGGGCATCGGCCACATCGGCCCGGTCCCGGAGGGCCTCGTCGCGTTCCTGCTGGCGGGCTCGGCGCTCCTGCTCGTCGCGCGCCTCGTCGGGGAGCGGACCGAGACATGAGGAGGCTCCTGACGCGCCTGGCGGTGCTCTTGGCGGTCCTGCGCGGTGTGCTGCGCCCCGCGGCCGCGCCCGAGCCCGCCGATGACGAGCGCGACGTCGACCCGCGCCGCTACGAGACCGGCTCGCCGCCGTGGGCCGAGCTCCTGGTCGCCGGGCTGCTCGTGGCGGCGGGGGTGCTCCTCGCCGCCTTCGCGGTGCTGCTCGGCGTCGATGCCGACACGCAGCTGCTCGGTGGCGCGCTGGGGTTGGGCCTCGCGGCCCTCGCTGCCGCGCTCGTCCTGGCCGGCAAGCGCGTGGTCCCGCGCGAGACTGCGGTCGAGCCGCGGCCGATGGGCGAGGACCGCGCCGAGCAGGTGGCCGTCGAGCGCGACCTCGCCCGGGGACTGGAGGGCGTGTCACGACGACGGTTGCTCGCCGCCGCCGCCGGCACGGCGGGCGCCGGCGCGCTCGCGGCGGCCGCGCTGCCGCTGACCGCGCTGGGCCCGTCGCCGTCGGCGTTGGACGCGGCGCCGTGGCGGGCGGGCACGCGCCTCGTCGACGAGGAGGACCGGCCCATCGGCGCCGACGACCTCGTCGACGGGTCGTTCGTCACCGCGTTCCCGGAGGGCGCCGACAAGCGTGAGCTCGGCTCGCCGGTCATCGTCGTGCGCGTCGACCCGGCGACGCTGCGCCTCCCACCCGATCGCCGCGGCTGGGCGCCCGAGGGCCTGCTGGCCTACTCCAAGATCTGCACGCACGCCGGCTGCGCCGTCTCCCTGTACCGCAAGCCGATCGACGAGGAGCTTTCGAGCCCGCCCGCGCTGGTGTGTCCCTGCCACTACTCGACCTTCGACGTCCGCCGCGCGGCCAAGGTCGCCTTCGGGCCCGCCGGCCGCCCGCTGCCGCAGCTGCCGCTGCGCCTCGACGCCCAGCGCCGGCTCGTCGCCGGTGGGCCGCTGTCGGGCTCGGTCGGGCCCGCGTGGTGGGGGACGAAGGGGCGCCACGCATGAGCCGCGCACGCCCGGGCCGCGCGACCGACGCGCCCGTCGCCTTCGTCGGCGAGCGGCTGCGCACCTCCGGTCCGCTGCGCGCCATGCTGCGCTACGTCTTCCCCGACCACTGGTCGTTCCTGCTGGGCGAGATGGCGTTGTACTCGTTCATGGTGCTGGTGGCCACCGGCGTGTTCCTGGCGCTCGTGTTCGACGCGACGTCGACCGAGGTCGTCTGGCACGGGCCCTATGCGCCGCTGGACGGCACGCGCGTCTCCGGCGCCTACGCGTCGGGGCTCGACTTGTCGTTCAAGGTGCCCGGCGGTCTGCTGCTGCGCCAGACCCATCACTGGGCCGCGCTCGTGTTCCTGGTGTCCATCGTCCTGCACCTGCTGCGGATCTTCTACACCGCGGCGTTCCGCCGGCCCCGCGAGCTGAACTACCTCGTCGGCGTGACGCTCATGGGCGCGGCGATCCTCGAGGGCTACGTCGGGTACTCGCTGCTGGACGACCTGCTGTCGGGCATGGGCCTGTCGATCGGCTACGGGGCGGCGCTGTCGATCCCGGGCGTCGGGGGCGCGCTCGGCAGCCTGATCTGGGACGGGCCGTTCCCGGGCGGCAGCGCGTTCCTGCCGCGGCTGTTCTTCGTCCACGTGTTCCTCCTCCCGGCGCTGATCGCCACGCTCATCGGCGTGCACCTGGCGATGATCGTCCGTCCGCACCACACCCAGTTCCGCGGGCCCGGCCGCCGCGAGGAGAACGTCGTCGGCTCGCCGCTGTGGCCGAGCTACGCGCTGCGCTCGCTCGGGATGCTGGCAGCGGTCGCCGCCGTGCTCGTGCTGCTCGGGGCGTTCGTGCAGATCAACCCGATCTGGGAGTGGGGGCCCTACCAGCCGTGGCTGGGGGAGAACGGCGCGCAGCCCGACTGGTACCTGGGGTGGTTGATCGGCGCCCTGCGGCTGATGCCCAACGTGGAGATCTCGGTGTTCGGGCGCACGCTCGTGCCCAACCCGTTCTTCGGCGGGCTGCTGTTTCCGACCGTCGTGTTCCTGACGCTCTACGCGTGGCCGTTGATCGAGGAGCGGGTCCTGCACCGCGGCGACCGCCGCCAGCACCACCTGCTCGACCGCCCGCGCGACAACCCGCGCCGCACCGCCTTCGCCACGGCGTTCCTGACCTGGGTGGCCACGGTGTTCTTCGCGGGGTCGGCCGACCGGCTGTTCCTCGCCTTCGGCGTCTCCTACGAGCTGCAGGTCCGGATCTTCCGGGTCCTCTTCTTCGCCGCGCCGGTGATGGCCTACATCATCGCCCGGCGCGTCTGCCTGGAGCTGCGCAAGCGCCCCGACGGCCATCCGCTGCGGGAGGTCGACG
>JAWVGD010000258.1:0-2715 GCA_033855515.1 Baekduia sp. | reverse complement strand
CCGGCACACGGCCGCGCCTGGACGCCGGCGTGCTCGGCGTCGCGCTGGTCGAGCGCCCGCCGCAGGAGTGGACGACGCAGTCGTTCGAGCTCGCGGCCCGGCAGCCGGTGGCCGCCGGCATCGACGGCGAGGCGGTGCGCCTGGAGCCGCCGCTGCGCTTCAGTGCGCACCCGGCGGCGCTGCGCGTGCGCATCGCCCGCGCGCACCCTGGCGCGTCGCCGTCCGCGCTGGAGCCCGACGGCGTCTGGCCCGCCGCGCGCGCACTGGCGGCCATCGCCGCCAGGCGCTCGGCGATGGGGCCGTGACCTGGCGGCCGCACGGTGTCGCGACCCCCCGGGTCGCATGTCACCAGGTCAGCTCGATCTCCAACTCGCGCTTGTCGGTTTCCACCTCGAGCTCGATCTTGAGCTCGACCTCGTCGGGGACGTGCACGGTGAGACGCATCCCGCCGCGCTCGAACTCGATGTCGTTGTGGCGCGCCAGCATGTCGGCGAGGTCACGCAGCCGCGTCGCGACCTCCTCGCGGCTGAGTCGCTCCTTCTGCTCTACCTCGAAGATGTCCATCAGCTCCCCTTCGTCATGGATTCAGTCGGCAGGCTGGAAACGCCCAGGCGCGCCCTCATAGGATCGTTCGTCCGTGGACTTCTCCTGCGACGACCTTGCCGCGCCCGCCCGCTGGCTGGCTGACGCCGAGCGGGTCGACGTCGCCCTCTACGCGGCGATCGCGCAGACGCCGACGCCCGCGCTCGATCGCGCCATGGCGCGGCTCTCCCATGCCGCCGACTACTCCCGCCTGTCGCTGGCCTCGGGCGCCGTCCTGGCCGCCGGCGGTGGTCGCCAAGGGCGGCGTGCCGCCGCCTTCGGCCTCGCCTCGGTCGCGCTGACGGCGAGCGTCGTCAACCTGGGCCTGAAGCCGCTCGGCCGCCGCCGGCGTCCTGATCGTGCGGCCGAGCAGGTCCCGGTCGCCCGTCACGTGCGGATGCCGTCCTCCACGTCGTTTCCCTCCGGCCACTCGGCCGCCGCCTTCGCCTTCGCGACGGGCGCCGGCCACGTGCTCCCGCCGGCGGCGATCCCGCTGCGCGGACTCGCCGCCCTCGTCGCATACTCGCGCGTCCACACCGGCGTCCACTACCCCGGCGACGTCGTCGCCGGCGCGCTGCTCGGAACCGTCCTCGCCCAACTCACGACGCATGCGCTCGACCGCCGCGCGACGCGCCGCTAGGAGTGTGGGTCGGTAACGGGCCGCGGGTTTCGCCCTCTGGGCGAACACCCGCAGGGAACCTGGCCCTCTGGGCCAGCGTTCCCCTAGCTCCCGCATGCCCACCCATGAGGGCGCCATCGGCCACCGGCCGCGTGCATGTGTCGTACACGACCAGAACCACGCCCGGCCGGTCGCCGTCACGGGCAGGTGCTACACGGGAGCGGGCTCGGCGAGGGCCTCGCGCAAGTGGCGCTCGGCGTCGGTGCTCAACGACGTTTGGATCACATCGCCGCCGTAAGACTTGACGCGGTCGATCACCTTGTCCCGCGCGTCGGTGCTCCCGAGGACGATCAGCGCTGCGGTGCCGGGTTGCAGCTTCGCGCCGAGGTCCTTCATGAAGTTGTCGTCGACGCCGACGTCGGCCATCTTGCCGCCCAAGGCGCCGGAGGCGGCGCCGATCGCCATACCCACCACCGGTGCGAGGAAGAGCAGGCCGATGAGGCCGCCCCAGACCGCGCCGCCGGCGGCGCCTGCCGTCGTCGGGCTCGTGGCCTGACGCAGCTTGATCTTGCCGCCCGGCTCGTGCTCCACCACGACGGCGTCCTCCAGTTGGACCAGACGCTCCTTGGTGGCCTGGACGAGCTCTGCGCGGACGCGCTCCGCGGTTTCGGCGTCGGGGTACGCGATGGCAACGAGCGTGCTCATTGGGTTCGGGCTCCTGGTTCGTGGGTTGGCCTCGAAGTGTCCGCCGAGCGTCACGGCGCCGGCAATGAGGCCTGCCTGTGGACGCGCAGGCATGCACGCACCCTGCGCGACTGGCCGGTTCCAGGCCCAGGGTCGTGCGACCGGCTGATCCGGGATTACGTCAGCCTGGTCGCCCCCCTCGCGACCAGCGCGGTCCCGACCAAGGCGGCGACCATCAGCGCAATCCGGCCGCCGTGACGCGCCAACAGGGCGGTGAGACGCTCGACCGCGGCCGAGGTCTTCTGCGGCGAGAACGTGTAGCCCAGCAGCGGGATCTCCAGCAGCGCCAACATGATCGCGTTGAACGCGATCACGACCAGGACCGTGGCCGCTTCCGAGAGGTCCTGCTTGACCAGAGTGCTCAGGCCTGCGAGATAGGAGGCGCCGGGCAGGGTGAGCAGCGCGCCCACGACGAACGTCGTCCGGGCCGAGCCGCCGCTGAGAGCCTGCTGCCACCGAGGTGGCGGGCTGTCGCCCCGCTCGGCCTTCTTGCGCGCGCTACGCGCCCGCCGCCGCCGGTCGCGGCCCGTGGCCACGACGAACGTGACGAGGAGGACGATCACGCCCAGCGCGACGTCGAACACCGGGTTGATGGTGTGCTTGGCCGTGCTCGTCGCGCTCGACGAGCCGCCCAGCACGAACACGATCACCAGACCGACCGTGATGCTCGTCAGCGCCGCGCCCAACATGTACCCCAGGAGCAGCCGCTTGGGATGGTCCAGCGCGAGCATGAGCGTCACGGCCGCCAGCAGCGTCGGGTTGAACGCGGC
>JAWVGD010000257.1:0-2670 GCA_033855515.1 Baekduia sp. | reverse complement strand
CCGCGGCGACGCGATCACCGTCGCGATGCCCTACGGCACGTTCGTCTACCGCGTCGAGGGCACGCGGATCGTGCGGCCCGAAGACGTGTCGACCCTGCGCAGCGTCGGCCGTCCCCGGCTCGCGCTCACGGCCTGCCACCCGCTCTACAGCGCGGCGAAGCGGCTCGTGGTCCTCGCGCGCCTGGAGCGCGCGACGCCACGAGGCGCTGCCGCCGCCGCTACGCCTGCAGGTGCGGCGCCCGCCGGCGCCGCAGGTGCAGTCCGAGCCCCGCGAGCATGAGCGCGACGCCCAGCGTGCCGAAGACGATCGGCTCGCCGCCCGTGAACGCCAACCGCGTCGGACCGGTCCGCGTGACCCGCGACGGCTGTGACGTGTTGGTCGACGGGGCCTTGGTGGTCGTCGCGGGCTTCGTTCCGCCCGCGCTCTGCTGCGTGCTCGTCGGCGACGACTGACCCGTGGCGGTCGTCGGCGCCGTCGCTGCGGGGACGGTCGCGGTCGAGGTCGGCGTGGTCGCCGTCGTGTAGCTCGACAACGGGGCCGTCGAGGTGGCGGTCGCCGGCGTCGTGGCGGTGTAGTCGCCCAGCGGGATCGTGGCGTCCGTCGACTGGGCGTCCTGCCCGAAGGCGACGACCGCGAGACCCATGCCACCGAAGCTCGAGAGCAGGGCGACGACGATGACCACGACCGTGTGGCGTGACAGGCGCTTCATTGGCAGCCTTCCGAATCCGTTCTACGACGCCTCCCCAGACGCGAGCCCGAGCATAGCCGTGCCACGAAGTCGTGGCAAGTAGTGCATCGGGGGCGACGGGGCCGATCCGCCCGTCCGCCGAGCGGGATCCGCCGCCGCCACGCGTGCCGGTTATCATGGGCCGGGCCTTAGGGGAGTAGCTCAATTAGGCAGAGCAGCGGCCTCCAAAGCCGAAGGTTGCAGGTTCGATTCCTGTCTCCCCTGTCTCCGGCAGGCGTATCATTGGGCCGAGACGCACATGACCGCTTTCGGCATTGTCCTGCTCCTCTTGGGCGCTGTGCTCGTGGTCGCCGAGGCGCACGTTCCCGGCGGCATCCTCGGCGTGGCGGGCGCCCTCGTGCTGATCGCGGCGGTGATCGTGCTGGCGGCCGCGGTTGGAGCCAACGCGCTCGTCGCCGTGCCCATCGCCGCCGGGCTGGGCCTCGCCGCCGGCGGGTGGGCGCTGCTGGTCACCCGCAGCGTGTCCGGGACGCGACACGCCCGGGTGCGGTCGGGGCCGGAAGGTCTGTCGGGCCGCGTCGGCACCGTCCGCCGCTGGCGCGAGCCGGATGGCCAGGTCTACGTCGACGGCGCGCTGTGGCGCGCGCGCCACAGCTGGGGGCCCGGCGAGGACACGCTGCACGAGGGCGACGCCGTCGTCGTCGAGCGCGTCGCGGGCCTGACGCTCTGTGTCCGCCGCGCCGAGGAATGGGAGTTGATCGCATGATCCTGGCCGCCGTCGTCGTGGTCCTCTGCCTGTGCGCGGCAGCGCTCGCGCTCGCTGCCGCATCGGTGCGCGTGCTGCGCGAATACGAGCGCGGCGTCGTCTTCCGCCTCGGGCGCGTCACCGAGCACCGCGGCCCGGGCCTCATCTTCCTGATGCCGGCGGTCGACCGGATGGTGCGCGTGAGCCTGCGCACCGTCACGCTGAAGATCCCGATCCAGGAGGTCATCACCCGCGACAACGTCCCGGCGCGCGTGACCGCGGTCGCCTACTACCGGATCGTGGATCCGACCCGCTCGGTGACCGAGATCGAGAACGTCGTGGCGGCGACCTCGCAGATCGCCCAGACGACCCTGCGCTCGATCCTCGGCAAGGCCGACCTGGACGCGCTGCTGGCCGAGCGCGAGCGACTCAACGAGCACCTGCAGCAGATCATCGACGACCAGACCGAGCCGTGGGGCGTCAAGGTCACGACCGTCGAGATCAAGGACGTGGAGATCCCTGAGCGGATGCAGCACGCGATGGCCCGCCAGGCCGAGGCCGAGCGGGAGCGGCGGGCCAAGATCATCGGCGCCGAGGCGGAGTTCCAGGCCGCGGCCCGCCTCAACGACGCCGCGGACGTGATCAGCCGCAACCCGGTCACGCTGCAGCTGCGCTATCTGCAGACGCTCGTGGAGGTCAGCGGGCAGCAGGGATCGACCATCGTCTTCCCGCTTCCGGTGGACATGATCAAGCCCCTGATCGCGTCCGCCGAGTCGCGCGCGACAGCGGCCGGCAACGGCGATCGCGATAGCGACGGCGAGGAGCGCGCGCGGCTCGACGAGGCGCTCGCCGCAGCGCGCGTGGCGCTCGCGGAGGCCACCTCGCCGCGGACCGCCGAGGCGACGCTGACCACCGGGCGCGACTGACCGGCGCGCCGCGTTTCGGCTCACGTCCCGTACAGGGCCAGCTCGCCGCGCCGCAGCGCCACGACGATCGCGTGGGCGCGGGTGCGGGTCCCGAGCTTCCCCATCGCGTTGCGCACGTGGGTGCGGATCGCGTCGGTCGACAGGACGAGGCATCGGCATCGAAGGCGACCTGCCCGAGCGGGCGCTGGCGCTCTTCGGGCGCCTCCAGGAGCGTGAGACGTTCCCCGGCCGTGGCGCCGGCCTCGCCCTCGCCGCCCGGATCGCCGAACGCCACGGCGGCCGCCTGTGGGGCCACGGCACGCCCGGCCAG
>JAWVGD010000256.1:0-7192 GCA_033855515.1 Baekduia sp. | reverse complement strand
CAGCACGGCCGTTGGCCGCCGGGCCGGCGGCGGGCGCGGACGCCTTCATGCCGGGGCGTCCTCCTCGAGCAGGACCCGCAGCGCATGCAGGACGGTCGCCTGTGCCTCCTGGATGCGCGGGATGTGCTCCGAGCGGCTGACGATCACGTGGTCGGCCAGCCGCTCGGCGGCGATGCGGCCGCCGTCGTAGCCGACGAGCGCGATCGTCGCCAGGCGCCGGCGCCGTGCCTCGGCCAGCGCCGCCAGCACATTGGCCGACCCGCCGCTGGTCGACAGCGCGACCACCGTGTCCGGCGGCCGGGCGTAGGCGATGATCTGGCGCACGAAGACCGCCTCGTGACCGACGTCGTTGGCGATCGCGGTGAGGATGGCGGGATCCTCGGTCAGGTCGAGCGCGGGCCGCCGGGGCAGCCGCGCGGCGTCCGGGCCCGGTCCGACGGGCGGGTGGCGCAGGTCGGCGACCAAGTCCATGGCGTCGGTGGCCGAGCCCCCGTTGCCGAGCGCGAGGACCGATCCGCCGGCGTCCAGCCCGGCTCGCAGCGCGCGGGCGGCGGCGGCGATGGCGTCGCCGTCGGTGCGCAGCGTGCGGGCGCGCAGATCCGTGACCTCGTCGGCCTTGGCGAGCACCGACGCCCTCACATCCTCCAGCACGGCGGCGAGGTCGCTCTCGGCCTCGGCCAGGAAGGGGTACAGGAAGCTCGACGCTCCGCTGTCGTGATGGCTGCCGCCCGAGCGGCCCTCCAGGAGCCCGCGGTGCTCGAAGAACACGTGCACCAGCTCCCACAGCACGTGGTAGGTGGTCTCCACGAGCTCCTGGGCGACGAACGGGTCGTCGGTGCCGGGCGCGAACGACCACTCCGCGGCGACCGGGGCGAAGCCCACCGACAGCGCGCCCGCGTGCCGGGCCGCCTGCACCGCACCCGCCACCTCCGGGCCGCCGCCGAAGACCATCACCATGTCATCGGGGCCGACGGTCAGCGCGACGTCGGCCGGGGCCACGCCGAGCGCGGGCAGGGCGCGCTTGCCGACGATGACCGGGTGCACGAACTCGACCGCGACGTGGCGCACGTCGGACTGATCGGCGGGCGTCGCGCCGCACGCGATGAGCCGGCCGCCCCGCGCGAAGCGCTCGGCCATGCGGTGACACAGCGCCGCGATGCGCGGCGCGTGCGCGGGGAAGAACGCGCCATAGGCAGCGGCCCGGGCGTGCAGCAGCGACTCCAGGCGATCCACCACCGGAGGCGCTGCCGGCGTCATGCCGCCGACCCGGCCGTTGCTCCGGCGCCCGTCCGCGACGGCAGGGCGCCCAGCCAGGCACGCAGCTCGTCGACGCCCTCGCCGGTGCGGGCGCTGGTCTGCAGGTGCGCGACCCCGGGATGGACGGCGTCCAAGTGATAGAGGAACCGGTCCACGTCGAAGTCGACGTGCGGCAGCAGGTCGATCTTGTTCAAGACCACCAACTCGCAGGTCCGGAACATCAAGGGGTACTTGAGCGGCTTGTCGTCGCCCTCGGCGACCGAGGCCACCATGATGCGGGCGTCCTCCCCCACCTGGAACTCCGCCGGGCAGACGAGGTTGCCGACGTTCTCGATGATCAGCAGGTCCAGGCCGTCCAGTCCCACGGCGCCCAGCGCCGAGCGGACCATGTTGGCGTCCAGGTGGCACTCGCCCCCGAAGCCGCTGTCGGTGTTGAGCTGCGTGACCGCGACGTGCAGGTCGGCGAGGCGATCGGCGTCCAGGCTGCCCTGTACGTCGCCCTCCAGCACGCCGACCCGGAGGCCGGGGAGCGACCCGCCTGCGCCGCCCAGGACCCGCTCCAGGAGCGTCGTCTTGCCCGATCCCGGAGCGCTCATGAGGTTGACGACGGTCACCCCGGCGCGGTCGAAGTCGGCGCGGTTGGCCCGCGCGATGGTGTTGTTGGCGTCCAGCGCGTCCTCGACGACCCGGACCTTCACACGATGCATGCCGCGTCCTCCTCCACCTCGATCGATTCGACCTCCAGCTCCCTGCCGGTGAGCACCGACACGTCGGCGCCCCCGCAGGACGGACACCGGAACGCCGGCACCTCGATGTCCCACTCCTGCGCGCACGGCCCGCAGCGCAGGCGGGCGGCCACGACCTCCTGGTGCAGGACGGCGCCCTGGCAGAGGGTCTCTCGCGCGCAGATGCCGAACGCGAAGTCCAGCGCGTCGGGCACGACCTGGCGCAGGCGGCCGAACCGTACGCTCACCGCCGTGACGCGTCGCCCGGCCGCATGCCTGACGGCGGTGTCGACCACGGCGGCGGCGACGGAGAACTCATGCATCAGCGTTGATAGGCGGCGTCGGTGCGCAGGTCCTCGAGCGTCTCCCGCACGAGCGCGACGGCGCGCTCGATCACGTCGTCGACCTCCGGGGTCAGGCCGAGGCCGACCTCGTCGACCTCGCCCGGCTCGCAGCCGATGACCACCACGCGGCCCGAGAAGCCGCCGATCGCGCTGACGAACCGCAGCACCGTCTGCGGGTCCATCCCGTGCGGGTTGATCACGTCGCCGTCCTCGATCGAGCCGGCCATGTCCTCCATCGACGGCTCCAGGACGTACAGCGTCCCGGGCTTCTGGCCCTGGCGGCTGGCGTCCAGCAGCACCAGCGCGTCGTAGCCGCGCATGATCTCGTAGGCCAGGTCCAGGCCGCCGGTCCCGAAGTCCATGACCGTGACCCCGGACGGGACGCCGCGGGCCTCGAGGCGGCGCGCGCACTCGCCGCCGAACGCGTCGTCCTGCAGCCAGGCGTTCCCGACGCCCGCGACGAGGATCTGCTTCTCCAGCTCGGGCGTCATGGGGCGATGTCCTCCACCTCGTCGGGCTTGAAGTACAAGTACCGGCCGATGTCGCGCATGATGTCCTGGCCGGGGTCGTCGTCGACCGTCACGCAGAGGTGGACCGCGTCCTCGTAGTCGACGTAGATGCGCTCGATCGTCGCGCTGCGCCCCTCGAGCAGGTGGTCCTGGGCGTTGCGGTTGCGCTCCGGGCGCAGGACGACGTGGCCGCCGCGGCGGAAGGCGCGGCCGTCGACGACGATCGTCTCCTCGCCGCGGATCTCGGCGTCGGCCTCCGCGGCCGGGAGCGGCACCTTCGGCGCCGGGTCACTCATCGTCACGCGCCCGTGCAGCGCGATGATGTCGGCCGGCGTCGCCGAGACGGCGCGCTCGACCATCGCCCGCACCGTGGGGTCGGCGGTGGCCAGCTCCTCGCGCTCGGCGTCGCTGAGCGCGAGCACGTGCAGCAGGAGCGCCTCCTCGATCTCGGTCGAGTCGAAGAGCGAGCCGCGGCTCTCGGGCGCGATCTGCGGGTGGTCGGGCAGGATGATCGCCGCGCCGAGGACCGCGTCGTCCTCGGGCGCCGCGAGCACCGGGTAGGTGTTCACGTTGGCGCAGGTCATGACCGCTGTGGCCGCCTCCTCGGGCGGCGCGATCGGCGAGAAGAACCGCCCGCCGGTGCCGCAACGCGCGACGACGTGGGTCGAGAGGAGGGAGAAGCCCAGCGCCTCGGTCCGGCTCAGGTCGCCGGCGACCTCGGTGGTGTTGTGCACCGCCACGGTCACGCGCGTCAGCCCGCTGAAGTCCTCGGTCTGCATCGTCACGGTGCCGCGCACGGCGCCGAACGCGAACGCGACGGCGTCGCCCGGCTCGACGTCCACCCGGCGCGCCTGACCCGACTCCAGGAAGTGCACGGTCGCCGAGAACGTCTCGGTCCCGATGGCGATGCACTGCAGCTTCAGGCGCGCGAAGCGGTGCGGGCTCCCCTCGGCGTGCGCCGGCGGGTAGACGATCCCGAACGGCGTCGGCGTCGCGTTCTTCGTCGCGCTCGGCGTGTAGGGGTAGAGCTGATGGCCCTCCCACAGCAGCGTGTCGACGAGCTCGTCGAGGCGGGTCACCCGAGCAGCCTCCCGACGGTCGCGTCGAAGCTGTGGTCGCCCTGCAGGGCCTTGCGACGCGCGAGCGCGTCGAGCGTCTCGGTGCTCAGGCGCACCCACCCGCCGCCCGGGTAGTAGGCGGCCATGACGCGCTTCCACACGTCGACGGGCAGCCGCCACTTCGCCGTGCAGCTCCACGGGACCTGCGCCACCTGCAGCCGGTCGTGCTCGCCGGTGTAGAGGACCATGCCGTTGAAGAGGAAGGTCAGCGGCACGTCGCCGCCAGGCAGCGAGTAGAAGTACTTGCTGGCCGCGACCTCGAGGTCGTAGGTGCACGGCACGTCGACCGCGAACGACGTCGCGCCGGTGAAGCCCTTGACGAGCGTGTCCACGTGGGCCCACCGGAAGACCTGCGTCGTCGACGCCCAGCGCTCGGGCGCCCCGAACAGCTCCACGAGGCGCTCGCGTGTCTCGAGGTCGTAGGCGCGGCGGGCCGGGTCGATCTGGATCTGCGTCGACAGCGCGATCGTGTGGACGGCGCGGCCGAGCGGATCGTCGACGTGCAGGTGGAACCGCAGCTCCGGTGCGGCGGCGTTGGGGACGGGCTCGACGCCGAGCACCGTGAACGCCGGTTCCCCGAGGAGCGGCTCGTCCAGCGGCGCCTGCACGGTCATGGCGTCAGCTCCCGCGTGCGCAGCCCGTCGAAGAACTCGTCGATGGCGTCATCGACGGCGTGGCCCCCGGTGATGCCGTGCCAGCGCGACTTGATCAGCCCCACGAGCCGGTAGGCCTGGTCGACCGGCACGATCGCGAAGCGGTGCACGGGCGCCGTGCGGTCCACGATCAGGGCTTCGGCGTCGGGCTCCAGGCGCTCGAGGATCGGGTTGGCCACGCACAACGCATCCCACGCGGTGAGCTCCAGCTCGGACTCCGTCGCCCCCGCGGGGCTCGGGTAGAGCGCGACCACCGAGCCCGTGACGCTGCTGCGCAGCAGGAACGCGAGCCCGATCGGGATCTGGAAGGCCGACCAGACCTCGTGCGACATGACGAAGTCCTCCAGCCAGATCGTCCGCCCGCCGGGCGGCCGGAACTCCGGGTCGCCCGAGCGCATCGACCAGCAGGTCTCGCACACGCAGATGATCCGCCGCTCGACCAGGTGCAGCAGGTGGCGGTGGTTGTCGCCGATGCCGATCGGGCAGAGCTCGCAGGTCGCCCGCGAGGGCGCCGCGCGCGGCGTGGCACCCGTGCCGCCGCCACCACCGGCGGCCGGCGCGGCCGCCGCCCCGGCCGCCATGCGACGCAGCCCGGGCGCAGACGTCGTGCGCGCCGCGGTCATCGCGAGCGCGCCACCCGCACAGGGCCGCCGTTGCGCAGCAGTGGCACCGGACGCAGCTGCACGGCCTCGTCGTCGAGGCAGCGGCCGGCGCGCGGCAGGTCGAAGCGCAGGCCGCATCCGTTGCAGGTGAGCATCCCGCCCAGGAGCGTCCCGCCGGTCAGCGGCGCCCCGCAGCCGGCGCATGCGTCGTGGTAGGCGAGCAGCGTGCCGGCGACGTTGGCGATGACCAGGCCTCCGCCCGCGCCGCCCGAGACCATCAGGCCGCCGCCGGCGCCGACGATCCGGCCCCGCTCCAGTCCCGCGACGCCCTCCAGCTCGACCCACTCGACGTCCTCGGCCGGCTCGGCCCGCCGCGGCGCTGCCGCCACCACGCCCTCGACGTCGATGCCCAGCAGATCGGGCGCGGCCTCCTCCAGCGCGCGCTCGATCGCCAGCTCCAGCGTGCTCTGCGACGCCGCGCACCCGCTGCAGGAGCCCTCCAGCCGCAGCCGCGCGACGCCGTCGGCGATGCCGAGCAGCTCCACATCGCCGCCGTGGGACTCCAGATAGGGCCGCACGCCGGCGAGTGCCTCCCGGACTCGCGTGTCGAGGTCGACCGGGTAGAGGCCGTGGATCAGCAGGAGGCTGGCCACGACCCCGTCCTCGACGAGCTCCGCGACGAGGTCCGGCCCGAGCCGCCCGATGATCCGCTCGAGCCCCTCGCCGTAGAGCTGCACGACCGCGGAGGCGAGGTCGTCGGCCACGGCGCGCGCCTCAGGATCGGCGAGCGCCTCGACGCGCGCGGTCAGCTCCTCGACCCGCCCGACCAGGGCCTCCTCCATCGAGGCTTCGGCGACCGACGCCACCTCAGCACATCCCCGTCGGCGTGTGCACGACCTTGCGCACCTTGCCCTTCCCGTACATGTGCACGCCGCACGGCAGGCACGGGTCGAAGCTGTGGACGGCCCGCATGATGTCGACCCCCTTGAAGTTCTCGGGGCCGTTCTCCTCGAAGATCGGCGTGTTCTGCACCGCGTCCTCGTAGGGCCCGGGCGTCCCGTAGGAGTCGCGCGGGTTGCCGTTCCACGGCGTGGGCGGATAGGGCTGGTAGTTGGCGATCTTGCCCTCACGGATGACCATGTGGTGCGACAGCACGCCCCGGGCCGCCTCGTGGAAGCCGACGGAGATCGCGTTCTCGGGGACCGTGAAGTCGTTCCAGCTCTTGGTCCTCCCCGCCCGGAGCTCGGCCTGCGCGCGCTCCAGGTTGTGCAGCGCGACCAGCGCCGAGTACGCCTGGTGGTAGCTCCGGGCCCGCTGGCGCTCGATGGCGTTGGACCACGGCGGGATCTTCCACTCGAGCTCCATCTCCGGCATGAATCCCGTCTTGGGCAGCACCATCCGGATGCTCTCGCCCGTGGCCTTGAGGTAGCCGATGTCGACGATGCCGGCCTTCGCCGTGACCCACTGGCGGGCGAACGGTCCGCCGCCGGTGTCGCTGGCCACGAACGAGCCGTCGCGCTTGTCGAACATCCGCGGCGACGCGACCCACGAGTACTTGTCGGCGAAGTCGCGGGCCTGCGGCTTGGGCAGCGTCACCTTGTTCCACGGATGGCGCTTGTCGACCGGGTTGCCGAGCGGGTCCTGGGTGACGAACGTCTCCTCGCTGGTCCAGTCGTCGAAGTACGACGAGCCGAGCAGGACGCGGATGGCCAGGTTGATCTCGACCAGGTCGGTGGTGATCAGCTCGCCCTTGAAGACCAGGCCCGGCGTGACGTACCGCTGCCGGCCCCACTCGGTCATGTTCTTGTAGTTGTAGTCGACGTAGGACGGGTCGTCGAAGCAGCCCCAGCAGACGAGGTCGGTGTCGCGGTAGCCGACCCGCTCGTACCCCGGCAGCGCCTCGTAGAAGAAGTCGTACAGGTCGTCGTGCATGGGCACGCTGCGCTTGCAGTAGTCCATGTAGCGCATGAGCCGCACGTAGTAC
>JAWVGD010000255.1:0-2861 GCA_033855515.1 Baekduia sp. | reverse complement strand
GACGAGGACGAGAACGAGGTCGCCCAGGGCGAGCGCGGGGAGATCTGCCTGCGCGCCCGCAGCAACCCGCACTACCCGCTCGGCTACTGGCGCAACGAGGAGGCGGCCGAGGAGGCGTTCGGCGGCGAGTGGTTCCACACCAAGGACGCCGCGACCGTCGACGCCGACGGCTACGTCTGGTACGCCGGCCGGGCCGACGACGTCATCATCTCGGCCGGCTACCGCATCGGCCCGTTCGAGGTGGAGTCGGCGTGCATCGAGCACCCCGCGGTCCGCGAGGCCGCGGCGGTCGCCTCGCCGGACGAGCGCCGCGGCACCGTGGTCAAGGCCTTCATCGTGCTCGCCGAGGGCCACGAGCCCTCCGACGCGCTGGCCGAGGAGATCAAGGGGTTCGTGCGCGACCGGCTCTCGGCCTACGCGTACCCGCGCCTGGTCGAGTTCGTGAGCGACCTGCCCAAGACGCTGACGGGCAAGATCCGCCGGATCGAGCTGCGTGAGCGGGAGGCCGAGAAGGCTCACATCGCCTGACGGAAGCCCGCCGACCAGCGCGGGTGGCGCGGCGTCCAGCCCAGCTCCTGGCGGGCGCGCGCGTTGGCGGCCCCGCGCGTCGCGGTCATCATCCGCACGCCGGCGTCGCCGACCGCCAACCGCCCCAGCCACGCCGGGATGCGCCGCGGCGGCTTGGCGCCGACCGCCGCCGCCAGCGCGGGCAGCCACTCGCGTACCGGCGCCGGCTCGTCGTCGACGATCTGGAAGACGCCCGCCGGCCCGCCCGGCGCGAGCGCCGCGAGCACGGCGCCGGCGGCGTCGTCGATGTGCGTGAACGACCACACGCCGCCGCCGTCGCCGACCACCGGGAGCCTGCGCCGGCGGACCAGTGCCGTGATGTCGCCATCGGCGCCGAGGCTCGTGCCGGGGCCGTACAGCGCCCCGTAGCGCAGCACGACGCCCTCCACGCCCGGCGTGTCGAGCGTCCGCGCCTCCAGCTCGCGGATCGCCGCCAGCGTGCGGCGCTGCGCCGCCGGGACCTCGGCGGTCGCCAGCGGCGCGTCCTCGTCCTTGACCGCGCCGCCGACGGCGGCGAACGGCCAGCCCGTGTAGCTCTGGACGACGGCGCGCCGCGCGCCCGCCGCCTGGGCGGCGTCCAGCAGGATGGCCAGGCCCTCGGTCCGCAGCCGGTTGGTCTGGGCGAAGTCATCGTCGAAGTGCTTCATGTCGCCCATGCCCTGCAGGGCCGTGAGCTGGTGGACGACGACGTCGGGCTCGGCGCCGAGCACCGCGCCGAGGACCGCCTCGCGGTCCAGGGCGTCGGCGACGACGGGCATCGCGCCCGCCGCGCGCAGGGCATCGGCCTTGGCGGCGTCGCGCGTCAGCGCGACGACCTCGTGGCCGTCGTCGATCAGCATCGGCAGCAGGCGCTTGCCCACCGCGCCCGTGGCACCCGCCAGGAAGATCCGCATCGCTCTCATCGCTCCTCGTTCGTTTGGTTGCGGACCCTCTGACGAGATGGGCGGCGCGGCTGTGACATGTCACAGTCCGACGGCCTGTCTCGTCTTCGAGCCGTGATGACCGACCCCGACGCCACCACCGCCGCGCTGTACACCGAGCTGCGGCCGCTCGTGTTCTCCATCGCCTACCGGATGCTCGGCAGCGTCGCCGAGGCTGAGGACGTGGTCCAGGAGACGATGCTGCGCGTCCACCGCGAGCTGCGAGACGGCACGGTCCTCGACGCGCCCAAGGCCTACATCACGTCGGTGGCCACGCGCCTGGCGATCGACCAGCTCCGCTCGGCGCGCGTCCGGCGCGAGGCCTACGTCGGCGAGTGGCTGCCTGAGCCGCTGCTGACGGGGCCGGGCGCCGGCGCCGACGTCGTCGCGGCGGCCGAGCTGTCGGACTCGCTCTCGATGGCGTTCCTGGTGGTGCTCGAGCGGCTCTCACCGGTGGAGCGCGCCGTGCTGCTGCTGCGCGACGTCTTCGACTACGGCTTCGAGGAGATCGCGCCGATCGTCGGCAAGTCCGAGGCCAACTGCCGGCAGATCGCGGTGCGGGCACGGCGCCACGTGGAGGCGGCGCGGCCGCGCTTCGAGCCCGACCCGGCCACGCGCGACGCGCTGGCGGAGCGCTTCCTGGCCGCCGCGCGCGACGGCGACCTCGACGGCCTCGTCGCGCTGCTGGCCGAGGACGCGGTCTTCACCGGCGACGGCGGTGGGAAGGCCACCGCGTTCCCGCAGCCGCTGGTCGGCGCTGCCGCGATCGCGCACGCGGTGCGGGCCCTCTTCGCCCAGGCCGCGCGCCGCGGGTTCACCGTGGCGCTCGCCGCCGTCAACGGCCAGCCGGGCTGGGTCGCGCGCGACGCCGAGGGCGCCGTGATCTCCGTCATGGCCCTCGACATCGCCGGGGGCCGCGTGGCGGGCATCCGCTCGGTCGTCAACCCCGACAAGCTCGGCCACCTCGGGCCGGTGTCGGACGCCGCGCGGCGCCCGCGCCGGCCGGCTACGCCGTGACGTGGACCGGGTTGGGCACCAGGACGCGCACAGGGCCGCGGGTGCGCCGGTGATGAACGCGATCGCGACGTGCCGCGCGCGGGCGTGCTCGATGAAGCCCCCGCAATCTACTCGTAGACCACCACGTCGGGCCGCGGTGAGAGCGCCATGACCTGCCGCGGCGTCATCGTCTTGACGTCCTCCTTGTAGAACAGCTTGAAGCCGCGGCCGACGTGGGGGGTGCTCCCCACGAAGCTCTTGTACTTGGCGATCTTCACGCTGTTGGACCCGAAGCCGTCGACGTTGACGACGGTGCGGACGCCGCCGACGGTGCGCAGGCGGTCGGCGCGGCTGATCATGTTGTCGGTGAAGCGGTGC
>JAWVGD010000254.1:0-3709 GCA_033855515.1 Baekduia sp. | reverse complement strand
ACGTCGATCGACGAGCTGCCGAACCTCGTCAACGTCCTGCGCGGCGAGATGTCGATCATCGGCCCGCGGCCGACCGTCCCGGTTCAGGTGCAGCAGTACACCGAGCGTCAGCGTGGCCGGCTGGCGCTCAAGCCGGGCATCACCGGCTGGGCGCAGGTCAACGGGCGCGCGTCGCTGCCGTGGCCGCAGCGCATCGAGCTGGACCTCTGGTACGTCGAGCACGCGACGCTCGCGCTGGACCTGAAGATCCTCTGGCTGACGGCCCGGATGCTCGTCACCGGCCGCGGTCTTTACAAGGGCGAGACAGGAGGATGGGTCAACCCGTCATGAACCTCATCGACACGCACGAGCCCACGGGACGGCCAGACCGGGTCAACCCGTCATGAGCACCGGCAAGTCGGTCATGCTGACGGGAACGGGCAAGCGCTATGACATCGTGTCGGCGTTCGCCCAGCACGCGACGCTCGTCGCCTGCGACCCCAACCCGCTCGCGCCCGCGCAGTACGCGGCGACGGTCCGCACGAGCGTCCCGCTGATCAAGGACCCGCAGTACGTCGGAGTGCTGCAGGAGCTGTGCGAGCGCCACGACGTCGGCGCGATCGTCCCGCTGACCGACCTCGACATCGACGTGCTCGCCGCCGCGCGCGCCGACGGCCGGCTGCCCCAGGCGCTCGTGCCCGACCTCGACATCGCAAAGCGCACCTACGACAAGTACGCGTGCCACCTCCTGCTCCAGGAGCACGGGCTGCCGTCGCCGCCCACGGTGCTGCCCGGCACCGAGCCGGCGTCCTATCCGGTGATGGTCAAGCCGATCCACGGCTCCGGCGCCCGGAACATCTTCGCGGCGCGCGACGCCCGCGAGGCCGCGTTCTTCGTGGACTACATCGACGAGCCGGTGATGCTGCAGCGGCTGATGGACGGTCCGGAGTTCTCGATCGACTGCCTGAGCGACCGTGACGGGCGCTGCCTGAACGCGATCCCGCGCACGATGCTCGAGTCGCGCGGCGGCGAGTCCATCAAGGGCACGGTGATCGACGACGCCGAGCTGATCGACCTCGGCCGCCGGGTCGTGGAGGCCTTCGGCGTTCGCGGGCCGGCGACGGTGCAGGCGTTCCGCGACAAGGACCTCGGCCTGGGCATCACCGACGTCAACACGCGCTTCGGCGGCGCGTTCCCGGCACCCGTCTACGCGGCCAAGCCCGGGCAGAGCTATCCCGAGCTGATCGTCCGGATGGCCAACGGCGAGGCGATCGCGCCCCACGTCGGCGACTTCACCGCCGGACGCACGTTCACGCGCTACTTCTGGCAGCTGGAGCTCGACGAGCAGCTCCGGCCGACCGGGCGCGACATCGTCGTGCCGCCCGGTCCTCCGGCGCCGCGCTGAGGCGCGGCGCCGCGGAGCTCGCCTACGGGATGAGCTCGGGGCCCTTGTCGACGAAGCGGGTGCGGAACGCGCGCATCGCGTCGAAGACCTTGTTGTTCATCGTGGGGCAGCCGAGGTAGTGCGTCCACGCGACCGCCGCGACCTGGAACGGCATGTTCGTCTGGTTCTGGAACAGCAGTTGGTGGTAGCCCGGGACGCCCTTGAGCTTCTCGTTGAAGAGCGCGTTGAGCTGGTTCTGGACCTGCTTGGACGTGCCGGGCTTGTACTCCAGCTCGATCCGCCCGTGCTCCAGCGAGTGCACCGCGGCCTCCTTGGCCGGGGCGTTGTTGACCGCGTAGACGCCGTCGGCCGCGGGGGTCGGGCGGTGGGCGCCGGACGTGGGCGGGTTCGTCTTGTACTTGTTGTTGACGGCCGTGTCCGAGGCCAGGTGGGTGCGGCCCTCGCTCGGGAAGGTCTTGAACTGGCAGCCGGCGGCCTTCACGGCCTCGTCGAAGTTCGCGATCTTCTGGGTGGGGATGGGCGCGGTCGCCAGCGTGGCGTCGGCCTTGCTCTTGCCGCCGGAGCTGGCGATCGCCGCGACGACCGCGGCGACCGCGACGAGGGCGAGCACGCCCCCGGCGACCAGCTGCAGCCGGCGCTTGCCGGCGGCCTTCTGGGCCTCGGCACGCTCGCGTTCTTCGCGCTCCTTGCGGCGGCGCTCCTTCTCCTCCTGGCGGCTTGACACGCGCGAGAGCGTATCGGGGCGGGGATGAACCCTGCGTAAAGCGTGCCGCGCGCGGCAGGGCCGCGCAGCGGTCTAGGCGACGCCGGCGGCGCGGCTGCGCGTCGCGGTGCCACCGCCCGCCATGTCGCGCGGCTTCCAGCAGTCGTCGAGGAACTCGCCGATCTCGGTCGTCAGGCGCTCCGGGGTCAGGCGCAGCTCCAGCAGCGAGTCGGCCCGCAGCAGGCGGGCATCGGGCAGCTCGGAGAGCAGGGCGTCGGAGTCGCTGAACGGGTGGACCGGGTCGCGGTCGTGGCCGATGATCAGCGCCGGGGGGGTGATCGTCCTGCGGAGCTCCTTGTGCGGCGCGATGCGGCCGAAGAACAGGCCCTGCAGGACCGCGGCGCTCGGGCCGGGCGCCTGGCGGACGGTGTCCAGCAGGATGTCGGCGCCCCTGACGCCGCCGGTGGGGATGCGGCGCGCCAGCCACGAGACGCCCTTCATGACGGGCTCGCCGAAGGTCAGCGCGCACATGAGCGGGGTGAAGGCCAGGGCGCAGCCGAGCAGCGCGTTGTCGAGCACCGGCATCTCGAGGACCATGCCGCGCACGCGGTCGGGGTGGGCGACGGCCGCCTCGAGCGTCGCGTTGGCGCCGAGCGACGTCCCGGCCAGGACGGCCTCGTCGACCTCGAGGTGGTCCAGCAGGGCGACGATCTGCTCGCCGAAGAACGTCATCGAGTAGGCGGTCATGTCCCGCGGGCGGTCCGACTGCCCGTGCCCGAGGAGGTCCAGCGTGACCACGCGGTTACCGCGTCGCGCCAGCGCCTTGGCCAGCGGCCGGTGCATCTTCTGCGAGAGCAGGAGCCCGTGCAGCAGCACGGTGGTGCGCGGCCCGGCGCCGTAGACGGTGTAGGCGAGGCGGCGACCCTCGTGCATGAAGTGGGGCATGGCAGTACGGACGTTACTGCCGGACGAGGCCGGCGGCGCCGTCTGATCGTCGAGGTGTTGCGGGTGATCGCCGGACGGCTCGCGGGGCGCTGGGCCCCGCGGCCGGCGGCGGCTCAGGCCGCCGCGATCGCCTCGGCGGTCCGGTGGGCCAGCGCCATCGTCGTCAGCATCGGGTTCGTGCCGCTGGCGGTCGGGAACGCCGAGGCGTCGCCGATCCAGACGCCCGGGGTGTCGTGCAGCTCGCCCCAGGGGCCTGCCACTGACGTTGCCGGATCGGTCCCCATCCGTGCCGAGCCCATGTGGTGCAGCGAGAACGTGGCGTGCTCGTAGGGCGCCAGCGGCGCGTCGTGCACGCGCTGGGCGAACGCCTCGATCGTCTCGCCGCCGTCGCGCGCCCAGTGCAGGCGCTTGCGGTGCAGCGTCACGATCTCCTGGGCGCCCGAGGCGGCCTGCAGCAGGCACAGCCGGCGCAGCCCGTCGCGGAAGTGGGCGACGTCGAGCGGGTCGCTCAGCGGGTAGGAGTGCAGCGCGTTGCCGGCGGCGTCGATCGTCACGCGCCCGTGGCCGCGGTCGCGCAGCAGCAGCACCATCCCCGACGAGGACGGGCCCCGCGACATGTCGGCCTTGTGCTGGGCGCCGGTCTCCCACGGCATCGCGCTGCCGGTCATCCCCGGCGA
>JAWVGD010000253.1:0-11001 GCA_033855515.1 Baekduia sp. | reverse complement strand
CACCTCCTCTACGGCGAGTGGCTGCGCCGCGGGCGCCGGCGCACAGACGCGCGCCAACAGCTGCGCACTGCGCACGAGATGTTCGTCACGATGGGCGCCGACGGGTTCGCCGAGCGTGTCGGCCGCGAGCTGGCGGCCACCGGTGCGACGGTGCGCAAGCGCGCGGTCGAGACGCGCGACGAGCTGACGCCTCAGGAGGCGCGGATCGCCCACCTCGCCCGCGACGGGTATACGAGTCCCGAGATCGGGGCTCGGCTGTTCATCAGCCCCCGCACGGTCGAGTGGCACCTGCGCAAGGTGTTCACGAAGCTCGGCATCAGCTCGCGCAAGGAGCTCCGCGCGGCGCTGCCCCAGGCCGGCCGCGCTGCCGTCCCGGCTTGACGACGCGCGGCGTGCGCGGCACGCGCCCGGGTCCGATCCAGGGGGCCGGACCAGGGGTCACGACGGGCGCGACCGGGGCGATGCGGCGGGATAGTTGCTTCTTCCTGCCCCTTCCCTTCCGACCGAGAGCGCGGCCCGATGCCCATCATGTTGACCGATCATCTGCTCGCCGACGTGCCGGAGCCCTACGGCGGCCTCGGCAACTGGCGGCCGACCACGCCGGTGACCGCGCGGCCGGTGCCGGGCGGCGCGTTCTGGGCCGGCCGGGGCTGGCCCGAGGCGTTCATCCTGGCCGCCACCTCCGAGACCCCGGACGAGCACAGCCAGCGCGCCTCTGCGGCGCTCGTGTCCTCGTCGAACTGGAGCCACCTCACGGCGCCGTTCGTCTTCGGCGGTCCCGGCGCCGGCGCTCACGAGCTCCCGCCATGGGACGAGGACGGCGAGACCTCGCGGCGGCTCGCCTTGCTGTTTCCGCCCTTCAACGCCGATGAGGTCTTCTACTACGACGCCGACCTCCTGCTGCGGTGCATGGACTGCTCGCCGGACGTCTGTCGCAGACCGCCGGTCGCCCACCACGAGGACGACCCGGAGGCCTTCGACGGGTTCGTCCTGTCGACCCGCACACCCGCGCGGTGCCTTCGGGTCCGCTGAGCGGTCAAAACCCCAACGACGGAGGACCGGATGAAGACGGCGAAGGACTGGTACGGCTCGCCCGAATACCAGGCGATGCTCCACCTGAGGACCCACGACCTCTTCATCGATCTGGTGCTGATCGACCTCGTCGATCCGGACTTCACCTCGGCCGCGCGGGCACGAGAGATCCAGGACGTCATCGCGGCGACCCCCGGCCGCGCGAACTGAGCCGGTCGCCGGCCGCGGCGCCGCTCAGGGGGCCAGATCTGTCTCGATCTCGTAGAAGCGCTCCAGCGGCAGTCCCAACTCGGCGGCGTGCTGCTTGACGCTGTCGGCGTCGGGCGAGTCGTAGAGGCAGAACGCCCTCATGCCCTCCGGGCTGCGCACGACGTGCGTGTGCTCCCAGGTGATCTGCGGATAGCGCGCCGCCCGGATCTCCTGCGACCGGGCAGCGATCGCGTCAAGCTCGTCGCGCGTGACATCGCCGACCGTGCGCTCCAGGAAGTACCGTGGCATGGTCCGAGTGTCGCACGGCTGAGCATGCACGACACACCACCCCGCGAGGGCACACGCGTCGCGATCCGCTTGCTGGGCAGGCCGGCGATCGAGCGGGACGGCGCGCCGCTCGCTCCGCCCCGGGGTCGCAAGACCTGGGCGTTGCTGACCTATCTGCTGCTGTCGGAGCGGCCGCCGCCGCGCACACGCGTCGCGTCGCTGCTCTTCCCGGAGGCCGCCGACCCGCTCGGAGCGCTGCGCTGGACCATGGCGGACCTGCGCCGGACGCTCGACGCCCCCGAGGCGTTGCAGGGCGACCCGCTCGAGCTGCGGCTGCCGGCCGACGTCTCGGTCGACGTCTTGGGCGCCGCCGTCCTGGACGGTGAGCTGCTGGAGGGGATGACCTTCCCCTCGAGTCCGGTGTTCGACTCGTGGCTCGGCGTCATGCGCCGCTCGCTCGCCGGTGCCGCCCGAGCGCTCGCGCATCACGAGGCGGTCGCCCGGCTGGCGAGCGGGAACCTCGACGGCGCCACCGAGCTCGCCACCGAGCTGGTCGCACGCGATCCGCTGGACCAGCCGGGGCAGGAGCTGCTGATCCGGTGCCTGGCGCGGAGCGGGCGGCAGGCCGACGCCGATCGCCAGCTCGCCGAATGCGAGGCGTTGCTGAGCGGTGAGCTCGGGATCACGCCAGGCCCCGAGCTGCGGCTCGCCGCCCGCGAGCCCGTCGCGATGCCGGGCTCGGCCGTGGGGGATGCCGAGGCGGCCGCCGCCCAGCTCGAGGCGGGGGAGGCGGCGCTGGAGGCGGGCGCGGTCGAGCCGGGCATCGAGATCCTGCGCCAAGCCTGTGCCGAGGCGGCCGCCGCCGGGGACGACCGCCTCGAGGCGCGTGCGCTGGCGGCGCTCGGGTCGGCGCTGGTCCACGCGTTGCGCGGGCGTGACGAGGAGGGCGCGTTGCGGTTGCACGAGGCCCTGCGGCTCGCCGACGCCTGCGGCGAACGCCATACCGCCGCCGTGGCGTGCCGCGAGCTCGGGTACATCGACACGCAGGCCGGCCGCAACGCGTCGGCGGGGCAATGGCTCGCGCGCGCCACCGAGCTCGCGGAGGGCAACGACGAGCTGTGCGCCGTCTGGGGTGTGCGCGGCATGGCGCTCTCGGACCGCGCGTACTACGGCGCGGCGCTCGAGCTATTGCACAAGTCCGTGGCCCGAGCGGATCGCTGCCGGCGCCGCCGCCAGGCGGCGTGGTCGCTGTCGCTCATCGGCCGCGCCCACCTCCTCCGCGGCGACCTTGCCCTGGCGACGTCGGCGCTCGACGACAGCCTCGCGCTCGTGGCGGCCGAGCGGTGGACGCCGTTTCGCCCGTGGCCGGAGGCGCTGCGCGCCGAGGCGTCGCTGCTCGGCGGCCGCCGCGACGACGCGGCCGACGCGCTGGATCGCACCTTCCGGCTGGCGTGCCGCCTCGGCGACCCGTGCTGGGAGGCGATGAGCGTGCGCCTCACGGGGCTCGTCGCGCTCGACGCCGGCGACGTGACCACCGCGCGGGACGCGTTCGCCGACGCCGCGGTTCGCGTCACGCGCGTGTCCGACGCCTACGCCTGGGTTCACGCCTATGTCCTGGACAGCGCCGCGGGGCTCGCCGTTGCGACCGAGGCACCCGATGCCACGCAGATCGTCGAGCGGCTCGCGGCGCTGGCCGAGCGGTGCGGCCTGCGGGAGATGGTCGCGCGCGCGCATCTGCATCGCGCAGCGCTCGGCGACGCGGAGTCGCTCGAGGCGGGGCAGCTGCTGGCGGCCGACATCGACAACCCGGCGCTCGCCGCGCGCTTTCCGGCCGTGCCGGCGTGACCTTCACACGGCCGCTCACACGGCCCGGGCGTTTACTGCCGCTCGTCACCACCAAAACGAGCGGAGGCTGCGATGCCGTACATCAATTGCCGGGTCATGGAGGGCGTCCTCGACGAGGACCAGAAGGCCGAGATCGCCGAGCAGATCACCGAGACGTTCGCCTCGGTGGTCGGGGAGCCCGTGCGCGGCCTGACGTGGGTGGTCATCGACGACATGTCGAGCGGTCACCTGACGATCGGCGGCCGGCCGATCACCACCGAGGGCGTCAACGAGGCGCTCGCCGGAGCACCGGCAGGCGGCTAGCGACGCCGCGCGGGGCTACGCGGGGCTGGGGGACGGAACCTCCAGGCGCACGATCGTGCCGGTGTGGTCGCTGCGGACGCCGAGGTGGGCGTCGAGCGGCTCGGCGCGTTCGTGCATCCCGCGCAGACCTTGGCCGTGCAGTGCCGGGGTGGCGTCGAATGTCGCGGCTACCAATAGTGCCGGCGACCACCGACCGCGCGGTCCATCGATCCCAGCACCCAGAGGACCGCACCGACGACGAGCAGGATGATCCCGACCGTGTAGAGGATGCCGATCCCCAGCAGCAGGCCGAGAACCAGCAGGATCAGACCAAGAACGATCACTTGGTCTCCTTTGCGTGTGTGCGAATGCTCATGGGGCGGGTCTCTCCTCGAGACGACGGGTTGGATGCGCGGAACGCGGTGGTGCATCGGCCTAGGTACCCAGCAGACCGGCGGTTCAGCACCGGGGACGCCACGCCGGCGACCTAGGGCCTCCGACCTAACCTGCGGTCAACATCTGCGCCGTGTCGCCCTCAGCCTCCTGGAGCGTCGAATTGATCCAGGCCTCAGGCCTCACTGCTTTCGTGCCCTCCATGCTGGCGCTCATCAAGCTTCCGACGCATCTGGGGTACCTGATCCTCTTTGCGTTGGTCGGCGGGGAGTCTGCGGGCGTGCCGCTGCCCGGCGAGACCGCGCTGATCACCGGTGGCGTGCTCTCCCAACACGGCCAGTTCCGGATCGAGCTCGTCATCGCCGTCGCGGCGGCCGGCGCGATCATCGGCGACAACGTCGGCTATCTCATCGGCCGCACCGGCGGGCGTCGGCTGCTCGAGCGTCCCGGCTTCCTGGAGCACCATCGCCGCGAGATCTTGCACAAGGGCGAGCCGTTCTTCGCCAAGCACGGCGCCAAGGCCGTGTTCTTGGGACGCTGGGTCGCCGGCCTGCGGATCGCCGCCGCGTGGCTGGCCGGCATCAACCGCATGCATTGGGCGACGTTCGCGTTCTGGAACGCCCTCGGAGGCATCGCCTGGGCGACCTCGATCGGCCTGTTGGCCTACTACCTCGGCCCCACGGTGGAGCGCATCTTCAAGTACGTGGGGCTCGGCGGCGTCGGCGTCGTCGTGCTCGGGGTCGCCGGCTTCCTCGCCTGGCGCCGGCTTCGTCGCTGAGTGGTCGGTGCTCGGCGGGCCAGGTCACGCGGTCCGGACGATCAGCTCGACCGGGCCGTGGAGGCCCTCAACCTGTCGGCGATATGCACGGTCCCTACCGCCTCGCCGCCGCGGCGGCCGCCCTCGCGGGCGCGTTCGGCGCAGGAACGATCCTGGCCGGCATGGCCGCCCACCGGGTCGACAACTCGTCGACCTCCCAGCAGTCCGGCGCGCGCGGGACGACACAGCCGGCTCCCGCCCCCATCGCGGATCGCCCTGCGGGTCCCTCGACACGGCCTTCCGCAGACCCTTCGCGACCTGCTCGTGCCGGCGCCCCTGCCCGGCACCCACGGACCTCGCCGCCGGCATGCCCGCCGGCCGCCCGGCGCGACACGTCGGGCGCTCTCGGCCCCGACGGACCGCTCGGACCCAACGGACCGCTGGGACCCAACGGACCGCTCGGACCCAACGGACCACTCGGCCCCCGAGGCGGCTGATCTGATGCCCAACCGCGTCCTTCAGCCACTGCTGCACGGCGCGAAGCCGCGGACGCTGCTCGCCGCGGCCACGACGGTGCGCCAAGCCGTCGTCGGGGCGGCCCCCGACCGTGACCGCGCGCTTGCGCACTACGGGGCGATGGCCGACAACTATGAGCTGCGCACGGTGAGCGGAGACCAGTGGCGGCGACAGCTCGTCGTGAGCCTCGCGCCGCAACCCGGCGAGGTCGTCCTCGACGTCGGCTGTGGCACGGGTCGGAACTTCGAGCACATCCAGCAGCGGATCGGGCCGAGCGGGCGCCTGATCGGCATCGAGCAGAGCCCGGAGATGCTGGCTCAAGCGCGCGCGCTCGTCGAGCGGTGGGGCTGGACCAACGTCGACCTGGTGTGCGCGGGCGCCGAGGAGGCAGCGATCCCGGCGACGGTCGACGCCGCGCTGTTCTGCGCCGTCCACGACGTGATGCGCTCGCCCGCCGCGCTCGTCAACGTCCTTCAGCACGTGCGCGAGGGCGGCCGCATCGTCGCGGGCGGCGCCAAGTGGGCGCCCTGGCGGCAGTCCGGGGCCATCTCGCTCAACCTCTCCACGTGGAAGCTCAACCGCGAGTGCGTCAGCACGTTCGAGGGCTTCCGCCGCCCGTGGAGCCACCTGGAGGCCATCGTCCCCGGCCTCAACGTCGAGGAGATGTGGTTCGGCGGCGGCTACCTCGCCTCGGCGACGCGCTCCCCGAGCGCGACCTGAGCGCTCGGGGACGCGCAGCCGTGTAGCTGCCTGCCGTCCGTCTAGGGGAGCAGCGGCGCGAGCCCCACCACGCCGGCCGTGTGCAGGCCGAGGGGGCCTGCGGTGACCCCGAACTGGAACGGCAGGCCGAGGGCGATCGCGCCGGCGTTGAAGCCGCCGACGGCCGCGTCGGCCCCGGCGTTCCAGCCGCCGATCGCCGCGGCGGCTCCGGCCTGGTAGGCCCCGCTGATCGGGCCGGCCGGCATCGGGGCGGCGACCGGGAAGGTCGCTGCGCCGGCCCCGGTGACCGGCCCGGCGACCGCGATCATCGCCGCGGCGGCTCCGATGGCTGCCACGCGCTTGCGGATAGACACCATGTGTTCATCTCCTTCGAGGGATTGCTGACCGACTGAGGGTGCTCACCCCGAAGCCATCGGCCGCCCGGCCCATGGGACGGTCTTGCCTGGCGGCTGGACGCGCCGGAGCGAGACCGATCAGTCGATGTGGGGGCGCTCGGCGGCCCGGACGGCGGACTCGATGGCGGTCGCCACCCGGGCCGGACCGGGGCTGTTGCCGAGGACGATCGTGTAGTGGTTGGTGTCGGGCACGTGCTCGACGGCCACGTGCGGGTGGCCCGCCGTGAACTCGTCGAGGTACTCGCGCGGGATCACGGGGCAGTCGTCGTCGAACGGGCCGCGGGGTGCGCGGAGCAGCCGGGTCGCGGTCCGGACGCGGGTGATGGCCTTGCGGGTGACGCCGTCGAACAGGAGATCGAAGCAGTCGGCCATCACCGCCTCGTTGCGGACGACGCAGCGCGCGACGCCCCCGTCGCAGGCCATGTCGTAGCGCGCGTAGGCGTCGACGTCGTCGTCCCACGCGTCCTCGAACGCCGGGTGTGCGCGCCAGCCCGCGAGGTAGTCGTCCGCCGACGTGCACGGGGTCTCCATGCGCCCGGAGGTCGGGTCGGCGGGGGAGGGCTCGCCGCCGGACTCGTCGACCGGAGCAAGGCGCGGCAGCCCGCCGTCGAGCAGCACGAGTCCGGCGGCGCGCTCGGGCTGCTCGGCCGACAGTCGCGCGACCACGTGCGCACCCAGCGAGTGGCCCACCATGACGGCCCGTCGCACGCCGACGCGATCCAGCACGGCCGTCAGGTCGGCCACGTGGGTCGCGAGTCCGTAGGGACCTGGCAGCGTCGCGCTGCGCCCCCGCCCGCGCAGGTCGGGGGCGATGAGACACGCGCCCGCGCGCCCGGCCAGCTGCCGCGCCACCGTGCGCCAGGCCATGTGGGAGGCGGTGACGCCGTGGACGGCGAGCACCACGGCCTCGGCGGCGTGCGGGGTCGGCCCCGCGTACGCCACGTTCAGCGCGCCGCCGGCTACCGATACCTCGAAGCGTCCGTCAAAGGGATCGCTCCCGGTCCGATCCACCTGGGGCGCCTGGGGCTCGCGCCCGATCGTGATCCGCACCATGTTGGGCTCCTGTAGGCGGGCCGATGTCGTTTCGTAGGCTCCAGCGCCGACGCGGCCGCAGCAGCTGGCCTTCTTGTCAGCATCGGCCGGACGCGCGAGCGGCCGCGGCCGCGCTCGATGTTCGGCCAGTGGCGGGCGGGTTTGGTCGTGCGGGAGGCTCGATGTGCCGACGCGACGGGCGAACCCGCACGTCCCCTGACGTGCTGACCCCCCTAGGAGACCGAATGCGTCGTACCGTTGCCCTCCGCCTCGCCGGAGCTCTCGCCCTGGCCTTGGCCGCCGCCCCTGCCGCTCAGGCGGCCCCCCCGGATACCAGCGTGCCGGTCTGCAACCAGGCCAGCCCGCAGTTCCAGGGCGGCGGTCTGGTCGCCCTCGACGCGCCGGTCGACAGTCCGGCAGCGCGCTTCACGAGCGATCTCACGCCGCTGCCCGGCGTTGGGAAGGGCCTCGTCAACGCGGCCGGCAACTCCCCCGCCCTGACCATCTGCGGCGCCGACGACGGCGGGCCCAGCGACAACTGAAGCGGTTCGGGTGCGGCACCGCCGCGTGTCGCACCCGGCCCGCCGTGGTGATCTACATCAGCCGGCCGAGCGGGCCGAGGTCCAGGTTGAGGTCCTCATCGTCCAGCCCGAACGTCTGCTTGAGCTCCTCCATGCGCTCCTCGAGCGCCATCAGCGTGCGCCCGAGGCGCTCGATCGTCTCCTCGTCGAGGCCGCCGGCCTCGACGCGACGCAGCGCTTGGCGCTCCATCAGCTGGCGCAGAAGCTCGACGATGGTGAGCACCAGCTGCGCGAGGCCTCGCTCGACGTTCTCGGGATCCGCATCGATGCGGCGCGAGACGGCGTCGTCCAGGTGGCGGAGGTCGCGCGCGAACGGGTCGAGGTCGGCCGGCCTCGCCAGCAGCCGGTCGTCCGGGAGGTCGCTCATCCGCTCACGCCGCTCACGAACGAGTAGGCCGGCCACGGGCCGGTGCACAACAACGCCGCCTCGGGATGCTCGCGCTGCAACCGCTCCACGGCGCTGCGGAAGCGGCCCACCACCGGCTCGTCGACGAGGTACGAGGTGCGCACCTCGCCGGGCGCTCGCTCCGGCCAGTTCCGCGCGGCGACGGCAAGGGCCGTGAGCGGCTCGTGCAGCGCCGCGACGGTGTGCGCGCGAGCGAGCCTGAGCCGCACGTACTCGCTGCCGCTGGCGGCGGGCAGGGGAGCGGCCGCCGCGGAGGCGGCCGGCAGCATGGCGCGCAGGGCGAGCTCGACCCGGCCGCGGACGCGGTCCAGCGCCTCGAGCAGCACGTCGCGGCGCTCGGCGAGCGCGTCGCGCACATCGTCGTGAGAGGGCAAGCTGGTCCCGAACCGCATCGGGAGCACGGCGCGCTCGGCCATCAGCGACTCCACGACGTGCTCGTGCGCGCCCAAGGCCTCCAGCGCCGGCTCCTCCGGCGCCCGCGCGTGCCGGCTCAGCACGGCGACCAGCGGGCCGTCGGCGACGATGTCCAGCGGCGCCTGCGCCACGCCGCGGACGCGCGGCAGCGGCAGGTCAGGGCGCTCGGACACGGCGTAGAGCCAGATCACGGCGGATGCTCCTCGTCGGCGCGCGGCAGCGTCAGGCCCAGCTCCTCCAGTCCCGACACGGACCCGAGCAGGAGGCGCAGCCGCAGGTGGACGAGGTCCACGTCCGCGATCGAGAGCGTGATCTCCCCGCCGAGCACGACCCCGCCCGCGAGCAGCCGGTCGACGAGGTCGACGAGTGCGACCTCCCGCTGCCCGACGACCCGGTCGTGCGTGCTCATCGCGCCGCCGCCTCGCTGAAGTGATACGGCGGCCAGGGCCCGGTGAGCGCCAGCTCCAGCCCTTCCTGCGCACGGAGACGTTGCGAGAGCTCGGCAAACAATGAGGAAAATCCGGCAGCGTCGTCGTCGGCGACGAGGTATGCCGCGTTGAGCACCATCTCGTCGTCGCGGCCCGACAGGCGGCGATCCTGCGGCGGGCTCAGCACCGCGCCCGCCGCCCGCTCGCGCAGGCGGGCATGGATTTCCTCGGCGGCGGCGTCCACGGCTCGACGCGCGGTCTCGGCTGCGTCGCGGGCGCTGCGCTTGCGGGCCAGGTAGTCGGTCCCCGATGGCGCCGGCGCCGATGTCGTCGCCGAGGTCCCGTCGTCGCGCCCGACCCGGTAGGCCTTCACGCCCCACTCGGCCATGCCGCACAGCCGCCGCAACGCGACGGCGAGCGGCCGGCGCTCGCGCTCGAGCATCTCGTGCACGCGCTCGACCCCCTCGTAGACCGTGCAGATCCGGAACGGCACCACGGCGCCCATCCGCAGCGCCTCGTCGAGCACCCGCTCGTGCGCGCGCGCCAGGGTCTCCAGCCGGTCGAGGTCCTCGAGCGAATCCTGCAGGCCGCGCTCCCCGAACTGCTCCAGCGACACGGGGCTGGCGACGGCGGCCAGCTCGGCGTGGCGGATCAGCTCGACGTCGTGGGCGCCGTCGACCCCGCGGCACGGCGGTGGGCCGGCGACCTGGCCGTCCAGCACGCCGTAGACCCACAGGCCGTCGTCCGTCCGGTGCTCAGTCATCGTTCCCGGCGGGGGCGGGGTCAGCCCGGCTGGCCGGCTCGGACTCCGTCCCGCCGTCGGGCGCGGCGAGCCCCCGCTCGAGGCGATCCAGCCGCTCGCGCAGGAGACGGTTCTCGGCGGCGAGGCGACCCGTCTGGGCGCTGAGGGCGGGGTCGGTCTCCCACCAGTCGATCCCCATCTCCTTTGCCTTGTCGATCGACGCCACGACCAGGCGCAGCTTGATCGTGAGCAGCTCGATGTCGAGCAGGTTGATCTGGATGTCGCCGGCGATCACGATCCCCTTGTCCAGCACGCGCTCGAGGATGTCGGCAAGGCTGTCCCCCCGGGACGGCGGCTGACCGGCGAGTCCGGTGGGCTGTCGGTACTCAACGGACATGGTTCACGTCCCTCCTTGGTCTGTCTGGGATCGGCGCAGGCGCCCGCTGCGACGGAGGCCGACCAACTCGCCGCCGTCCGACAACGTGACCTCGAAGATGCCCATCACGTCCATCGTGCTCGGGATGCGTGCGAGCTCGACGACCTCGACCGTCACGACCCAGCGGTCGTCCCCGGCTCGGTCGAGGCCGGTCACCGTGCCGGACTCCAGGCCCGTCATCTCGGCCACCTGCTGCCTGGCCTGCTGGGCAAGCTCGAGAGGGCGCACATCACGCCCCGCCCTGAAGTCCGCGCCGCGCGAGCGATCGCTCGATCAGCTCGGACTCCAGCGCATCGGCCTCTTCGTCGCTGATCTCGCCGTTCGCCCGTCTCGCCTGGAGGTCGGCGAGCGCCTGTGCCGGGGACTCCCGGGACTCCAGCTCGCGTTCGGCCTCCTCGGCGAGCACGTTGCCGATCCAGACGACGCCCCTCAGGGGCGCGACCGGCAAGAGCAGCAGCCCGCCGAGGATGCCCATCACTCGCCGCCGTCCTGGCCGCCCGCTTCGAGCGAGAGGTTGGTGAAGGAGTAGGGCGGCAGCGGCCCGA
>JAWVGD010000252.1:0-5343 GCA_033855515.1 Baekduia sp. | reverse complement strand
CTGGCCGGGCTCGTCGCCGGCGCGGGAGGCGAGCCGCAGCTCGCGCCGCTGGCCGCCGGCTACGTGCTGGCGCTGGCCATCCTCGGACCGGTGCTGATGCGCAGCGCCGACGTCGTACTGCGCGTGGTGGACATGGTCCACATCACCGTCCCGCACGCCGGAGCGTCGAAGAGGCGCATGACGTGACGGCGCCGACACCACGATGGAGGGAGAGCTGATGCGGCACGTCTCGTCGGCGATGATGCGCGAGCTGGCCGAGTTCGACGCCCGGGGACTGCCCGTCGTCTCCGTGTACACGCGCGTCGAGGTCGACCCGGGCGATCGGGCGCTGGGCACGCACGCCGGCAGCCTGCTGCACGACGTCCGCCGGCAGGTCGCCGCCCGCGGCCTCACACACGCCGGGCGGCTCTCGCTGATCGAGGACGAGCGCCGGATCTTCGACGGGCTCACGCAGCAGGAATGGCCCGCGGGCACGGCGGCGATCATCTCCTGCTCGGGCGCCGGGCTCTACGAGGAGGTCGCGCTGTCGCGGACGGTCCGCACGCGGGCCGTCGTCGACGCCGGCCCGTGGATCCGTCCGATGTCCGCGATCCTCGACGAGGAGCGCTCGGCCTGCGTGGCGGTCGTCGACCGCGGCGGCGCACGGGTCTGGACGCTCGCCCACGGTGAGCTGCACTGGGCCGGCGGGCAGCGCGACGAGACGGTGCGCAAGCCCGACTACGCCGGCTGGGGCGGGCTGGAGGAGCACCGCACGCAGCGCCACGCGACCGAGCTCGCACGACGCCACTACCGGAAGGTCGCGCGGCAGGTCGAGACCGTGTGCGCGGCCGCCGGGTGCGAGATGCTCGTCCTCGGCGGCCACCGTGAGGAGCTGCCCGGCTTCGTCGACGCGCTGCGCCCCGAGCTCCGGGCGAACGTCGCCGGCACGATCGCCTCCGATCCGCGCACCGCGACCACCGAGGACATCCGGCGTGCGGCGTCGGCGGTCGTCGGCCGTCACGAGGACGAGCGCCGGCGCCGATCGGTCGGGCACGTTCTGGATCTGTATGCGGCGCACGGCCCGGCGGCCGCCGGGCTGGAGGACTGCCTGTGGGCGGGCGCGCTGCGCGCCGTCGCCATGCTGCTCGTCGAGCAGGGAGTCGAGTCGCCCGGCGTGGTCTGCGATCACGATCGCTGGCTGGGGCTGAACGGTGCGCGCTGTCCTCTCTGCGGCCGCCCGACGCGACGCGTGCCGGACGTCGTCGACGACCTCATCGAGGTCGTCATCGAGGAGGGCGGCGCGATCGCGCACGTCGCCGACGGCGATACCCCGTTGCACGGTCACGGCACCGCGGCCGCCCTGCGGTTCGCTCTGCCCCCGCGGCCGGCCTAGCCCCGCCGCTCAGCGCGCGGCGACGGCCGGGCGCACGCGGACGGTGCCGCCGACGTGGTCAGCGCGGTCGTCGGTCACCACGTCGGCCAGCGCGGTGCGCCACGCCAGCGTGCGCGGTGCGCCCGGGTCATCGCCCGTCGGGATCTCCTTGGTCGCGACGATGTCGACCTCGGGCATCGCGGCGGCGACCCGCTCGACGACCCGTCCGTGCCCGGCCGGCTCGGGCCAGGTCATGATGTAGGCGTCGACGGCGGACGTGTAGTGGCGCAGGAAGGCGTAGGCGACCCGCGTGCCCCGGACCGCGCCGGGCGCGTCCGGGCTCGTGGCGTGCACGTGCCAGACGGTGTGGGCTCCGCGCTCCCTCGCGGCACCGACGAGCAGCGCGGTGAGCACGTCGTGGACGACCACGATGTCGTCGCGGGCGACCGCCCGGCCGATGAGCGTCTCCGCCAGGCCGACAGCCTCCGCGCACAGCTCGGCCTCCTCGGCGCCGAGTGCCGACGGCGGGCCGCCCCCCGAGAGCATCGCGTCCAGGCGGCCGGCGAGCGTGCGCAGCGGCTCGCCGCCACTGACGTCCAGCGGATCGGCGGCCGGGGCGTCGGGCGAATGGCGTAACAGCTCCCCGAGCGTGCGCGCCACGGTGCGGCCGTGCGGGGACGCCCCTGCGCACCACACCGTCCGGCCGGCCAGCTCATCGGCTGCGCGTTCACCGGCCCACGCGCGGACGCGCGCGGCGCGGTTCGTCGAGAGGCGCTCGAAGCGCTCGAGCTCGAGACGAGTCATCTTCTGTCCACCAGAGAATCGTTGTCCCGGCTGACGCGCAGATGCACCACGGCGTGGCGCTCGACCCGCCTGCGGCGGCGCACGTCGCGGTCGGCGCCGATCATCGAGCCGTGCAGCTCGGCGACGAGGTGGCGGTCGACCTTGCGTGCCGCGGCGATCTGGGCGGCGAAGTGCTGCTGCCCAGGCGCGGACAGCCGGAGGGAGGGATGCGTCATCACCGATGGATCTAGGCCGGAGGGCCGGCACGCCAAGCGTCTGGTCATCGCGGCGCCAGGGCCTAGTTCAGGGACATGGCCGTCGCCTGCCGCCACCTGGGCCAGATCCGACCCGTCGCGCCGCGCACGCCGCAGGGCTGCGAGGAATGCCTGGAGCTCGGGACGCCGTGGGTCCATCTGCGCCTGTGCCTGGAGTGCGGGCACGTCGGCTGCTGCGACTCGTCGCCCATGCGCCACGCGCGCGCCCACGCCTTCGGGATCGACCACCCGATCGTGCGCTCGTTCCAGCCTGGTGAAGACTGGCGCTGGTGCTACTTCGACGAGCTGTTCGTGTAGCGCGCAGGTTGCGGCGTCAGCGCCACTCGCTGAGGTGCTCGTGGACCAGGCGCACCGCCATGGAGCCTTCGCCGACCGCCGACGCCACGCGCTTGATCGAGCCGCTGCGCACGTCGCCGACGGCCATGACGCCCGGCAGGTTGGTCTCCAGGAGGAGCGCGCGACGGCCGTCGCCCTCGTGCGTGCCCGTGCACACGAAGCCGTGGTCGTCGAGCTCGACCAGCCCCGACAGCCAGTCGGTATGGGGGTCGGCGCCGATGAACACGAACAACGCTTGGCAGTCGAGGGTCCGGCGCTCACCGCCGCCCTCGTCCTGCACCTCGACGACGATCTGCTCCAGCCGGCCGTCGCCGATCAGCTCGCGCACCTCGGCGTGGGTCAGGACCTCGACGTTCCGGGCCCGCTCGATGCGGTCGACGAGATAGCGCGACATGTCCCGCGCGAGGTCGCCGTGACGGATGATCAGCCGCACGTTCGAGGCCGTGCTGGCGAGGAAGAGGGTCGCCTGCCCGGCGGAGTTGCCACCGCCGACGACGGCGATGGGCTGGTTCGTGCAGACCTGCGCCTCCATGCTCGTGGCGGCGTAGTACACGCCGTTGTCCTCGAACTCCTCCAAGCGCGGGACCGGCAGCTTGCGGTACCGCGCGCCGGTGGCGATGATGAGCGCGCGCGTCTGCAGCTCGTTGCCGTCCTGCAGCCGGACCAGGTAGTGGCCGCCCTGGCGGGCCAGCCCGACGGCTTCGGTCGGCACCGAGATCCGCGCGCCGAACTTGCGCGCCTGGATGGTCGCCCGCTCGGCCAGCTCGCCGCCGGAGATGCCGGCGGGGAAGCCGAGGTAGTTCTCGATCCGCGACGAGGTGCCGGCCTGACCGCCCGTCGCGACGGCGTCGACCGCCTCCGTGTCCAGGCCTTCGGAGGCGCCGTAGACGGCCGCCGCCAGGCCGGCGGGGCCTGCGCCCACCACCACCAGGTCGCACACCGTTTGCTTGGTGCCGTCCTCGCGCAGGCCGATCGTCTCCGCCAGCGCGTCGGGCGTCGGGTTGCGCAGCACCTCGCCGTGCCAGAGCACGACCGGCGTCTCCTCGGGCGCGACGCCCATGGACCGCAGCAGCTGCTCGGCCTCGTCGTCCTCCTCGAGGTCGATCCACCGGTGCGGGATCCGGTTGCGCGCGCAGAGCTCGCGCAGCCGCCGCGTCTCGGGCGAGTAGCGCGAGCCGACGATGCGTAGCCCGGCGCCGAGCCCGATGAGCATCTCGCGGCGCATGAGGTAGGCCCGCAGGATCAGGTCGCCGATGGCAGCGTCCTGGGTGACCAGGGCGCGCAGCTGCTCGACGGGGACCTGCAGGACCGCGCCGTCCTCTCGCATCACGGCGGTGAAGAACGCCGCCTGTCCGGTGAGGAGGCTCAGCTCGCCGAGGAAGCGACCGGGACCGTGGACGGCGATGAGGCGGTTCTCGCCGCCGTAGTCGCCGACGATGGCCACCGTCCCCTCCAGCACGACGAACAAGTCGTAGCGCTCGTCGCCCTCGTGGAAGAGGATCTCCCCGGCCTGGGTGGCACGGCGGGTGCCGTAGCGCGACAGCGTCGCGATCTGCTCGTCGGTCAGGCGCGGGTACGCGCCGTCGTGGTCGGGCGTCTCGACCGGCGTCTGGGAGGAGGCAGGGATGGTCATCTGCGTGAGGCCGTAGACCGCTCGCCGACCCCCGCAAGCGCAGGCTCCGCCGAGCCGGCGTCGTACAGGCGCTTCAGCGCTTGGCCGATGATCCGCGACACCTGCATCTGCGACACGCCGATGCGCCGGCCGATCTCGCGCTGGGTCAGGTCCTCCTCGTAGCGGAGGCGCAGGATCTCGCGGTCGCGCCGCGGCACCGCGCGCAGCAGCATGTCCAGCGCGCCGCGCTCCACCACGCCGACGAAGCCGTCGTCCTCGGTCCCGAGCGTGTCGATCAGCACGGCCTCCTCCTCGCCGTCGCCACGGCGGGGCGCCTCGAACGAGACCGCGCGGTGAGCGGCCAGCACCTGGCGGCCTTCCACCACTTCCGCGGGCGAGCAGCCGAGCGCATCGGCCACCGCCTCGTCGGTCGGCGGGCGCCCGGACCGCACGGTCAGCTCGCGCGAGCTGCGGTCGACGCCGAGCGCGAGCTCCTGCAGGTCACGGGGCACGTGCACGAACCACGTCGTGTCGCGGAGGTGGCGGCGCAGCTCCCCCATGACCGTGGGCGTCGCGTTGGACGAGAACTTGGTCCCGCGCGCGGGATCGAAACGGCGAATGGCCTTCAGGAGGCCGAGGCTGGCGACCTGCAGCAGGTCGTCGTACGGCTCGCCGGTGGAGCGAAAGCCGACGGCGATGCGCCGGGCCAGCGGCAGATACCGGCTGAGCACGACGTCGGCGTCCAGCGGGTCGCACGGATCGTGCAGGCGCGCGAACAGCCGCCGCTCGCGTTGCGCTTCCTCGCCATCCATTGCGTCATCCCTTCCAATCACACGTCTCGCGCAGCTTCTCGAGCGCACCCTGCTCGATCTGGCGGACGCGCTCGGGGCTCACGCCGAGCGTCACCGCGATCTCGCGCAACGTCTGCTCCGGCCCGTCGAGGCCGTAGTGGCGGCGCAGGATCGTGCGTTCCCGAGCGGTCAGCG
>JAWVGD010000251.1:0-4821 GCA_033855515.1 Baekduia sp. | reverse complement strand
AACGGCTACTCGGTCGACGACCTGGCGACCTATGCCGCCGTCGTGGTGGCCACGGTCATCGCGACGCGCCTGGCGTGGGTGTTCCCCTTCAACATCATCTCCCGCGGGCTGGCCAAGCGGTTCCCGCGCGCGCCGGGCGCCGAGCCACCGGACTTGCGGCTCACCGCCCTGCTGGGGTGGTCGGGCATGCGCGGAGCGGTGTCACTGGCGGCCGCGCTGGCGATCCCGCTGACGACCGACGCCGGCACGCCGTTCCCCGATCGCGACCTCATCATCTTCCTGGCCTACTCGGTGATCCTCGTGACGGTCGTCGGGCAGGGGCTGACGCTCGGCAAGCTCATCGCGGTCGCCGGGATCTACGACGACGAGGAGACCGTCGCCGAGCAGGAGGCCCGCGCGCGGGTCGCCGCAGCCAACGCCGCGATCGCGCGGCTCAACGAGCTCGGCGGCGAGGAATGGGTGCGCGACGACACGCACCGCCGCATGGTCGCCTCCTACGAGTTCCGCGTCCGCCGCTTCGAGTCACGCTTTGACGAGGACGACGACGGCGAGATCGAGGAGGGCTCCCAGGCCTACCAGCGCCTGCGGCGCAAGGTCATCGCCGCCGAGCGCGAGGAGATCGTCCGCCAGCGCAACCGCGGGAACATCACCGACGACATCATGCGCCGCATCGAGCGCGACCTCGACCTCGAGGACGCAAGGCTCGAAATCTAGGAGCGTGGGTCCCTAACCAGCCTCGGGTTTCGCCCCATGGGCGAACACCCGCAAGGGAACGTGGCCCTCTGGGCCAGTGTTCCCTAGCCCGCGGCCGACTCGAGCTCGGCGCGCAGGTCCTCGACGATCGCCTTCTGGCGGTCGACGAGGATCAGCGAGCGGTTCGCGGTACGCGGAGCGTCGGCGCCCGCGCTGCGCCGCGGCATCTCGACCGTGAACAGCGCGCCGCCCTCCGGGGCGTCGGCCACCGCGACGGAGCCGCCGTGCAGCGTGGCGATCTCGCCGACGATCGCGAGCCCCAGGCCGATGCCGCCGGACCGCGTGCCGCGGTGGTAGCGCTCGAAGATCGCGCCTCGCTGGTCGGGCGGGACGCCCGGGCCGTTGTCGGCCACCTCCAGGACGAAGATGCGCGGACCTTCGGCCAGCGAGCACCGCACCACGCCACCGGCGGGCGCATGGCGGATCGCGTTGGCCACGAGGTTGGAGACGACCGAGACGAGCTTCTCCTCGTCGGCGACCGCCGGAAGGCAGTCGGGCACCATGAGCCGAAGGTCGAGTCCGCGCTGGCCCGCGACGCTGCCGAAGCCCTCGACGCAGGACCGCACGATCCCGGCGACGTCGACGACCGCGGCCTCCAGCTGGAGGTCGGCGCTCTCCAGCCGCGACACGAGCATCAAGTCCTGGACGCGGCGCAGCATCGTGTAGGCGTTGGCGCGGATGCGCGCGACGTCCTCGGCGTCCTGGCCGTCCAGACGGCCGGCGTCCTCCAGGCGCCCGCACAGGGCGAGCATGATCGAGAGCGGGGTGCGCAGCTCGTGGCCGACGTCGGCCAGCAGCTGACGGTGCTCGTGGTCGGCGCCGGCATGTTCGTGCGGGTCGCTGACCGCGCCGCTGCGCCACCACCGCGACCCAGGTCGTCGCTGGCGATCGCCGGATGCGCCCGGGGCGCCCTCCGGCTCCTCGTCGGGTTGGTGTTTCACGTCTCGATCCCCATGTTCCGTCCGACCTCTTGTCCTCCGGAAACCTGCTCGACCATTGAATCGACACATCGGCGGGTGAAATGAGGGAACTTCCTGCCCCATGAGCCGCTGGCGACTTCCCCACCTACGTAGCGTCAAGTCACCCTCAAGGTGGTACGCCGGTGGCTAGGTTCTGCGGTGCACGGTCCGCCGGCAGGAGAGCCATCGACTGTGCAGCGCCATTGAGCGGGGAACGCACCGGACGGTCCGTGCTCGGCGGCGCGTGGCCGCGTGGCGGTTCCCTTCAATCCCCAGGGGGCCGCCCGCGCGGCCGCACTTCGCCTCAGGACCCCGGATTCCTGCCATGGGGGCGATTGTTACCCCACGACGTGACGCCGCGTCGTCTTTTCTATGTGGCGCTTGCGGGATGGTGCCGGTTGGGGACGAGACCGGGAAGGGCTCAAATGGGGATGGAATTCAAAGTCGAAGGGGACGCGCCGCTGCGCGTCATCGTCGCGGACGACGATCCGCTGGCGCGGCGCATGCTCCGCGACGTGCTGCAGTTGGCCGGGATCACGGTGATCGCCGAGGCCGGCAGTGGGCGCGAAGCCGTGGAACTGACGGCGTACTACCAGCCCGACGTGGTCGTGATGGATCTCATCATGCCCGGCATGGACGGCCTGGCGGCGATGGGCGAGATCCGGCGGACCGCGCCGGACGTCCGGGTGGTCATCCTGACCTCCAGCGACGACGACGAGGTCGGGCTCATGACGCTGCGCGCGGGCGCCTCCGGGTTCCTGTGCAAGAACGTCGGGATCGACGCGCTTCCGCGGGCTCTGCACTGCGCCCGCAACGGCGAGGCGGTCATCACGCGACGCCTGACGATGCGGCTCATCGAGGACCTGCGCATGGTGCGCACCGACAGCGCCGGCCTGCGGCCCATCCGCAGCCAGCTGACCTCCCGCGAGTGGGAGGTGCTCGACCTCCTGTGCCAGGACTTCTCCACCGACGACATCGCCGACCGCCTCGTCGTGTCGGTCGAGACCGTCCGGTCGCACGTCAAGAACGTCTTGCGCAAGCTCGAAGTGCGTTCGCGCCGCGAGGCGGTCGCGACCGCGTCGCGCTTGCGCGCCGGCATGCTCGAGGACGGGCTCCCGGCGCAGGAATGACGCCCGAGGACCCTGCGCGTCCCGCGCAGGACGGCCTCGAGGCGTTCGCCGCCCTGGCCGCCCATCAGCTCGGCGAGGCCGTCGCGCTGATGCGCGGCGCGGGCGCCGTGATCGAAGGCCAGCGCACGCGGCTCGATCCTGGTGGGCAGGATGCCCTGCGGGCGCTCAACGCCGGCGGAGAGCGGGCGCAGCGCTACGTCGACGACCTGCTCGACGTCGCCCGGGCCGGCGCGGCCGTCGAGACGCCCGTCGCCGCCGAGCTCGACGCCGCGCTGGACGCCGCGCTGGCCGAACTCGAGCCGGCCCTCCGCCGCGGGCCGGTCGACATGCAGCGCGAGCCGTTGGCGCGGGCCGCGCTGGATCCGCGCGAGGCCGAGCGGCTGTTCGTACATCTGCTGCGCAGCGCCATGTCGGCCGGTGCGACGAAGATGCTGTTCGCGGCGGAGGCCCGCGGCGACGCCGTCGTCGTGCGCGTGCACGACGACGGCGGCCCGCTCGGTGACGCGCCGTTCGCGCCGTTCGCGCCGCCGCGCGGGCGCGGGCCGCTCGTCGGCGCCGGCGTCAGCCTGCCGGTCTGTGCGCGGATCGTGCAGCGGCGCGGCGGCACGGTCGCCCACGAGCGGCGCGCCGACGGCGCGACCGTCATCACCCTGCGGCTCCCGGGGGTCGGATGAGCGCACCCCCGGTCCGGGTGGTGGTCGCCGACGACGCCGCGGAGATGCGCGCGCTGCTGCGCTGGGCGCTGCTGCAGTCCGAGGAGGTCGTGGTGGTGGGGGAGGCCGCGGACGGCGACACGGTCCTGGCGATGGTCGCCGAGCTCGATCCCGACGTCGTCGTACTCGACCTGCAGATGCCGGGCCCGGCGCCCGGTGCGCTGCTCAGCGCGATGGCGCGCGCCTCACCGCGCACGCCGATCGTCACGTTCTCGGGCTTCGAGCCTGCGCTCGTCGCCCCGGCCGAGGCGCGCCTGGTGGCGCTCCACATCCCCAAGACCACGGACCTCGCGCTCGTGCGCGAGGCGATCGTCGGCGTCGCCCGCGGCGCCGGCGATGCATGACAGCACGCCCGCGCGCCGCCATACTCCCGAAATCATGACCCGCGGCTCCCAGGACGGAGGCAGGGCCGCCCCACGGGTCGTGGTGGTCGACGACGACGAGGACCTCCGCGGCCGGCTGCGCGCGGGGCTCCAGGACGCCGGGCTCGTCGTCATCGCCGAAGCCGACAACGGTCGCGACGCGATCGCCCTCGCCGTCCACTTCCGGCCCGACGTGATGATCATGGACGTCGTGATGGCCAACGTCGACGGGCTGTCGGCCACGCGGCAGATCGTCGAGCGCGTGCCCTCGGTCCGGATCCTGCTGCTGACCGCCTCCGACGACCTCGACCTCGGCATGGTGGGCCTGCGCGCCGGTGCGGCCGGGCACCAGATCAAGGGCGCGACGGTCCCTGAGATCGTCGGCGCGGTCCAGCGGATGGCGGCGGGCGAGCCGGTGGTCGGCCCCGACCTCACCTGGCGGCTGATCGAGAGCCTGCGATCGCTGCCGGTCGGCGGCCGAGGCGTGCGTCCCGTGCGCAGCCGGCTCACACCGCGCGAGTGGGAGGTGCTCGACCTGCTGTGCGCGGGCCTCACCGTCGACCAGATCTCCGACGAGCTCGTGCTCGCCCGCGACACCGTGCGCACGCACGTCAAGCGCGTCCTACGCAAGCTCGACGCGCACTCGCAGGCGGAGGCGGTCGCGATCGCCAACGGGATCAGGGCCACGTTCGCCGGCAACGGCGGCGAGGCGCCTGACGAGATATGACCCTCGGCGAGCATCGCGTTCAGCCGCCGAACGGCGGCCAGGCGCGCGGCTGACGAAATGTAAACCTGGACAGGCCACGTGCCGCGGCCTTCTCGTTCAGGCCGCTCAGGGCCTGGTTCTAACTACTTTGCGTCGTTGCGGCACTGCCTAGCGCATTGGCCAGTGGGCGTGAGGGAG
>JAWVGD010000250.1:0-2993 GCA_033855515.1 Baekduia sp. | reverse complement strand
GAGCGACGAGCCGAGCAACGCCTCGATCTTTGCGATGCGGTGGTAGACGGACTGGCGCTCGAGATGGAGAAGACGCGCCATCTCCGACTTCTGGCCCGACGCGACGACGAAGGCCTCGAGCGTCGGCAGAAGCTTGCCCGCCCGACGACGGTCGTGCTCCAGGACGGGCCCGAGTCGTCGTTCGATGAAGGCGCGGACCTCCCGATCGTCGCCGAGGCGCCAGAGCACCCGATCGAGGTCGGGCGAGGTCACGTCCTTCCAGCCCTCGACGCCGGCGCGCGGGAACGCGCTCGCGTCCAGCACCTCCACCAGCCCCTCCACGACCGCCGTCCACGACTCGCAGCCCGCGCCGACGAAGAGCACGCCGGCGTCCGGCGACGCGAGGTGCCGCTGCAACGTCGCAGCGACGACCCGTTGGAACTCGTCCGCCCACGCTTGCCGGTGTGCCGCCGAGGCGACGCCGAGCACGAAGGCGATCTCGGTCCGTCGGGGGAGGAGCCCGCCGACCGCGATGAGCGCCTGCGCCTCCACGTGCTGCTGGATATCGTGCCACACCGCGGTCCAGGCCACCTCGTCCGGCGCGCGAACGCCGCGGTGCGTCGCCGACGGGGCCAGCGCAAAGGGCACAAGGCACTCGGGCGTTCGCGCGATGCCAATCGTCGCCAGTTGGCGCAGGATCTCGGCCTCGCTCGCGTTGCCCTCGACCAGGCTCGCGAGCAGGTTTCCGCGCGAGCGCGCCACCAGGATCTCCTCCTGCCGAGCCTGCCGTGTCGCCAAGGCAAGCAGGCCGGATGCACGCTCGAGCGCCGGCCGGGTCACGAGCGTCAGCGGCCCGCTCAGGGCGAGCGCGATCAGCCGACCGGGCGCCTGCTCGCGGCCCGTCGGAACCTCTACGACAACGGTGTGCGGCGCAGCGGGGAGCCGGCGTCGAACCCGATCCCACGCCGTGAGCACCGCGCCGTCGGCGTCGACGCCGGCGCTGTGGAACAGGAGCTCGCCGTCCTCGCGCTCGAGGACGACCGGGTTGCCGATCGCCGCGACGACCGCATCGAGCAGCACCGGGATGTCGGCGCCGTCGACCATCAGCTGCGTGAAGCGCCTTTGCAGCTCGTCAACGCGGCGCAGGAGGTCGATATGCCGCTCCTGCAACGTGAAGTTGATGGCCAACGTGACGTCCACGAACGCCACCTCGCCATGGAGTGCGATCACCGGCAACTCACGCGCGTCGGCGGTCTGGATGAGGCTTCGGGGCACAGCCCTGAGGCTGCTGCCGAGCTCGATGACCAGTCCGGCGACGCCGCGGTCGGCCAGCCCTGCGACGAAACGCCGCACTCCACGGTCGTCGCCCGGCATCCGCAAGCCGGTCGTCAGCACCAGCTCGCCACCACGCAGCAGCGCGGCGATGTTCGGCACCTCGGAGGCATGCGCCCAGCGCACGCTCCGCCCCAACCCCGCCCTGCCGGCGACGACCTCCGGCGCGCCCGCGCGGAGAACCTCGAGCTCGAGGACGTCGGCCACGGTCAGCACCGCACTCGCATGTTGTGTCTCCCGCGCGCGAACCACATCGGCGTCGCCGTGCCAGGCGAGCGATCGCCTATCTGCGGTGCTCATGAGGCCTCGTCCCTTCACCCTTCGCCCGCACGGCGGCATGGTGAGCCGTGATCCGAGAGCCGTCCATCGTGTCTTTCTCCTCGCAGCGGCCGGCCCTTTCGCCCGCGGCTGCTGATAATCGCGCTCGCGATCGGTCCGTTGGTCAGACCGAGTGAACGGACTTTAGCCGGGCCGTCAAGGCGGCGTCAAACGCCCGCGAGCGTTTCCTGCGCACCCGAGTCGAGCGCTGTCGATCGTGCGGCCTTCGAGCACAGCGTCGTGATCACCGGCGGCGCGTCGGAGATCCTCAGCGTCGCGCCCGACCGCTTGTCCGGGCGCCGGTCCGTGCAGGGCCGACGTTGCCGGGAAGGTTGGCGGCGTCGGCCAGCACGGCGTTGACCTGCTGGATGTGCCGGGCCATCGCGTCAGCTGCCGCGTCCGGGTCTCGCGCGGCGATGGCCTCGACGACCTCACGATGCGCCGCCAGCGACGCAGCAACTCGTCGCTTGCTCTGCAGCGTGGTCCGGCGACTCGGACCCATCCAGGTCATGGTGGTCTCGATCAGCCGCTCGAGCAGCGGGTTGTGCGTCGCGCGGCTGATCTGGCGGTGGAAGTCCTCGTCCAAGCGGACGACGTCGTTGACGGCCGTCGCGGTCTCGGCCACTCCGAGGATCGCGCGCAGGCGGCGGATGTCGGCTGCGGTCGCGCGGGTCGCGGCGCGCGCCGCGATGGGCGGCTCGATCGTCGCGCGCAGGTCCATGACTTCCAGGACATCACGTTGCCCGGAGTCGAGGCTGCCCAGGAGGCTGCCGGCCTCACGCAGCCGCTCGGAGTTGTCGGTGATGATCGTGCCGCGCCCGGGCCGCCGATCGACCAAGCCCTTCAACTCGAGGTCTCGCAGCGCGGAGCGGACGCTGGCGCGAGAGACGCCCATCGACGCCGCCAGGTCACGCTCGCCCGGGATTCGCGCGCCCTTGGCCAGGGTGCCGTCGTCGATCATGGCCTCGAGGTTCGCCGCAAGATCGTCCGGAAGATGGCTGGGACGGACGGCGACGTTGCTCCAATCGATCCTGATCGCGTCGTCCGCTTTAGCGCTCACGCGCGGACCCTACCAGCAGGGTCCGGTCCCTTGGTCAGACCGCTGTCGATTGACCCGCGCCTGCGTGTTCCGATGGTCATCATCATGTCGAACCCTCCTGAGGTGCTCGGGTTCTGCAGCGCGGGTCCGCACGCCTGTCACGTCGCGCCCTTGTGCTCCACGATCGCGTTGCCGCCGTCGACGACCACGATCTGGCCGGTCACGTAGGACGCGGCAGGCACCGCCAATGAGGCGACGACCGCGGCGACCTCGTCCGGCCGTCCCGGCCGTCCCACCGGCGTTGCAGCGCCGGCGGCCAGCTCCT
>JAWVGD010000249.1:0-3161 GCA_033855515.1 Baekduia sp. | reverse complement strand
GCCGACTCGCCGATCCAGGAGAACGTCGTGCCGGCGTCGCTGGCGGCCATCGGCGCCGGGCTCACCGCGGCCGCGGCCGTCGCCACCGTGTTCCGGCACCCGCGCAAGGCCAAGGGCGCCGGCGTCGGCGCCCTCACGATCATCGCGGCTGGGACGGGCGCCTACGAGGTCCTGCGCGAGACGCGATCCTCGTGGCGCCGACGCAAGGAGCGCACGTGACCCCCGACCAGACCACCGGCGCCGGGGCGGGCGAGCAGCGCGAGGTCGACGCCGCCTACCACGGCGAGGCCGGCAAGCGGGCCGAGGGGTCGCGCGCGGCGGAGCGCCGCCGCTCCGAGGCCGCCGCCGGGCCCCGCGACATGACGCCGGCCGTCGGCGTGCCCGGAGGGCCGGCGTCCTGGCGGCGGGCGGTGACCGGCGCGAGCGTCGCGCTGTCTGCGCGCGCCTGGGGCGACGCGCGCTGGTCGGACATCTTCCGGCGCGGCTCGGGCTACGCGTCGCCGGAGCCGGCCGACCCCGACCGCATCGCCGACGCCAACCGTCGCGCCCGCACCGGGGAGCCGCCGGCGATCGTCCAGGGCCCGATGATGAAGGCGCCGGTGTGGACCTGGGAGGTCCCCCTGTACTTCTGGTTCGGCGGGATGGCCGCCGGCGCCTCGTTCGCGGCGCTGGCCTGCGACCTGTCCGGTGACGAGCGCTCGGCGCGCGTGGCGCGCAGGGTGGCCCTCGGCGCCCTGCTCCCGTCGCCGCCGCTGCTGATCCTGGACCTCGGGCGCCCCGAGCGGTTCTACAACATGCTGCGGATCTTCAAGCCGCGCTCCCCGATGAGCATGGGGTCGTGGTGCCTGACGCTCTTCGGCGGGCTGGGGGCGGCCGCCGCAGGCGCCGACCTCCTGGGCCGGCCGAAGGTCGCCAAGGCGCTGGGCGGCGCCAACGCCATCGTCGGCGGGTACTTGGGGTCCTACACGGGCGTGCTGCTCGCGGCGACCGCCGTGCCGGTCTGGTCGCGCAGCCGCATGACGCTCGGGCCGATCTTCGTGTCGACCGCGACGCTCACCGGTGCCGCCGCCACGCGCCTGGTCCTCGTCGCCACCGGCCTGCCGCGCGACCACCCGACGGCCGAGGCGCTCGGGCGCGTCGAGAGCGGCGCGATGGCCGCCGAGCTGGTGCTCTCCGAGCTCAACCACCATCACCTGGGCCGGCTCGCGACGGTGTTGGAGGACGGGGCGGGCGCGCGCTGGTTCAAGGGCGCCAAGTGGCTGGCGCGCGCCGGCCTCGCGCTGCGGCTGACCCGCCGGCGCACCGGCCCGTGGGCCGACGACCTCGCCAGCGTTGCCTTCATGGGCGCCGCGCTGTGCTTCCGCTTCGCGTGGGTCCGGACCGGCCGCACGTCCGCCCACGACGATGAGGGCGTCGCACGGACCGCCCGCGGGCATGCCACCCGGGGAGAGCCCGAGACCAAGTTCGAAGTGGTGCCGCACCGCTGATCCCCCTCGCCCTCCAGGAGGCGCACCGTGTCGTTCAAGAGCCCACCCGAGATCGCCCGGACCGGAGTCGCCACGGGAGCGACCAAGGCGGCGCTGACCTGGGACAAGGCGCTCGTCGCCGGCTTCCTGGCCGGCGCCTACATCGCCTTCGCGGGCCTGTTGGCGATCGTCGCGTCTGCGGGGATGGACCCCAAGCTCTGGGGCGGGGTGCAGACGCTCGTCACCGGCGGCGTCTTCGCGCTCGGCCTGATCCTCGTCGTGGTCGCCGGCAGCGAGCTGCTGACCGGCAACATGGCGATGCTGCCGCTGGCCGTGCTGGGCCGTCGCGCGTCGGTCGGCAGAATGTCCTACAACTTCCTGTTCGTCCTGATCGGCAACCTGGTCGGCTCGATCTTCGTCGCCTACTTCCTGGCCGTGGAGACGGGGGTCGTGACCGCCGAGCTGCCGCTGGCGCGGCTGACGGCGATCGCGACGGCGAAGGCGCACACCGAGACCGACTGGCAGATCTTCCTGCGCGCGATGGGCTGCAACTGGCTCGTCTGCCTGGCGGTGTGGATGGCCATCGGCGCCGAGGACGTCGGCGGGAAGGTCCTCGCCATCTTCTTCCCGATCATGGCGTTCGTCGCGCTGGGCTTCGACCACGTCGTGGCCAACATGTTCTTCCTGCCGGCCGCGATCTTCGCCCACGTGCCGGGCATCGGCTGGGGCGACACCCTCAAGAACTGGGTCTTCGCGTTCCTGGGCAACCTCGTCGGCGCCTCGATCTTCGTGGCGACGACGTATTGGTACCTCTACGTGCGCGACGAGCCGGAGCCCTCAGCGGGCGGCGTCGCCGCCACGGGGGACCCGAGCACGTTCGCGGACGGCCGCTCGCGCTCGACCGCCTGAGCTTGGGTGCTCCTACGCGGGGGCGCCGGCCCCCGCCGCGGCGGCGGCCAGCGCGTCGCGCACCTCGGCCAGGAGCGACACCGAGCGCAGCGAGGCCTGCTCGTCGAAGATCTGAGCGGTGAACATCAGCTCGTCGGCGTGGGTGGCCTCGAGCACCTGCCGCACCTGCCGGCCCGCGGTCTCCGGGGAGCCGACGACCGAGAACGACAGCATCTGGTCGATGCCCGCGGCCTCCCGCGGGGACATCTCGGCGTCCAGGTCGGCGATCGGCGCGGCGAGCTGCCCGGGGTGGCCTCGGCGCACGTCGCGGAACATCCGGCGGTGCGAGTTGAACAGCACCCGCGCCTCGGCATCGGTGTCGGCCACGGCCGCGTTCATCCCGACCGTGACGTAGGGCCGGTCGAGCTCCTCGGACGGCCGGAAGTTGGCGCGGTAGAGCGCCAGCGCCTCCATCAGCATGCCGGGCGCGAAGTGCGAGGCGAAGGCGTAGGGGAGGCCGAGATCGGCCGCGACGCGGGCGCTGTCGGTGCTCGACCCGAGGATCCAGATCGGCACCTTGCGCCCCGCGGCGGGAATCGCGCGCACCAGCTGCCCGGGCTGCAGGGGCCGGAAGTACGAGCGCAGCTCGGCGACCTCCTCCTCGAAGCGGTGCGCGGCGCGCAGGTCGTGGCGCAGCGCGTGCGCGGTCGGCTGGTCGGTGCCGGGCGCGCGGCCCAGGCCGAGGTCGATCCGCTCCCCGTGCAGCGCCGCGAGCGTGCCGAACTGCTCGGCGACGACCAGCGGCGA
>JAWVGD010000248.1:0-10242 GCA_033855515.1 Baekduia sp. | reverse complement strand
TGTTGACGACGATGATGTCCGGGATCTCCATGACGCCGGCCTTCAGCGCCTGGATCGAGTCGCCCGAGCCCGGCATGAGCACGAGGACGATCGTGTCGGCGTGGTCGATGATGTCGACCTCGGCCTGCCCGACCCCGACCGTCTCGAGTAGGACGTCGTCCTTGCCGGCGGCGTCCATGAGCAGCGCGGCCTGCAGCGCCGCCTCGCTCAGGCCGCCGAGCGCGCCCCGGTTGGCCATGGAGCGGATGAAGACGCCCGGATCGAGGAAGTGGTCGGTCAGGCGGATGCGGTCGCCCAGCAGGGCGCCGTGCGTGAACGGCGAGGACGGGTCGATCGAGAGGACGGCGACCGACCGGTCCGCCTCCCGCCGCAGCTTCGTCAGCGCGCCGATGAGCGTCGACTTGCCGGCGCCCGGGGCGCCCGTCAGCCCGACGATGGCGGCGTTGCCCGTGTGCGGATAGACCTCACGGACCAGGTCCCAGCCGGCCGGATCGTCGCTCTCGACCAGGGTGATGGCCCGCGCCAGGGCGCGGCGGTCGCCGTCGAGGAGGCGCTGGGCGAGGGACTGCTGGGCCTGCGACATGGGCGCCGCATGATGCCGGACTCACCCGATGAGCTGCTCGGCGGCGTGCTTGGCCAGCGCCGCCGGGTCGCCGAGGACCTCCGGCGCGTCACGGGCCAGATGCGCCCGTCCGACGTAGGTGGCATAGGCCAGCAGGGCCTGGCGGCGCGCCTTGGCCTTCGTCATCCCCAGCTCGCCGAAGGCCTTGGCCATGAACGCGACGCGCTCGCGCGCGGCGCGCTCGACGGCCGCGCGGACGAGCGGCTCGTCGACGGCGTCCAAGAGCGCGATGAAGATCGACGGCGGCTTCGAGGACGCCCGGACGAGCAGGCCGCGCAGGCGCTCACGCGGATCCTCCACCCCGGCCAGCGCCGTGAGCGGCGCGTCGACGTGCTGCGCCTCCCAGCGGGCGACGGTCGCCGCGATGAGCTCGCGGCGGTTCTTGAAGTGCCAGTAGAAGCTGCCCTTGGTCACACCCAGGTCACGGGCCAACGGCTCGACGGCGACCGCCGCCAGCCCGCCGCGCTCCAGCGCCAGCAGCGCGGCCTCCTCCCAGCGCTCGCGGTCCAGGTGGGCGGCCATCATCCTCATCACCATACGCCACCGTATTGACAGAACGGTCGCCATACGGCAGCGTATGGCGCACCATGCGCCAACTCGCCGCGGACCTCCACGTCCTCCCCAGCCGCCCGGCCGACGCGTTCAACGTGTACCTCGCCGGCACCACGATCGTCGACGCCGCGACGCGGCACGCTGCGCGGCGGATCCTGCGTTCGGTCGGCGACCGCCCCGTCTCCGCCCACGCCGTCACCCACGGCCACAGCGACCACCAGGGCGCGAGCGCTGCGCTGTGCGCCGCCCTGCAGATCCCGTTCTGGGCGCCCGCCGCCGAGGCCGCCGCGCTGCGCGCCGGCGACAACCGACCGCTCGGCCGCGACAACCCGATCACCCGCTGGCAGCACCGCCACTGGTCCGGGCCGGCCGTCGACGCCGTGCGCGAGCTGGGCGAGGGCGATGCGCTCGACGCCGGGTTCGTCGCACTGGAGACGCCCGGCCACTCCCCCGGCCACCTGTCCTTCTGGCGCGCCGAGGACCGGGTCCTCATCGCGGGCGACGTCCTCTTCGGCCGCCATCCGCTGACCGGCCGTCCGGGGCTGCACGAGCCGCCGGAGCGCTTCACGCTCGACGTCGCCCGCAACCGCGCGTCGATCCGCCGCGTCGCGGCGCTGCGTCCGGTGGTGATGGCGTTCGGCCACGGACCTGCGTGGCGGGACCCGGACGCGCTGGAGCGCTTCGCGGCGGGGCTGCCGGATTAGGGCGGGGGCGCCGCCCGTGTCGCGCGGGATCGGCGCCGCCGGGCCCGCGATCGTCCCGTCCGCGCTAGCCTCCGGCCGCGTGGAACCGGTCCTGTCCCCGCCCGCGCCGTCGGGTGTTGCGCCGCTCCACTTCAGGAGCGATCCCCCGCCCCGCAGGGGCGGACCCATCGTGCTGCTGAAGTTCGCGCGGCGCAACGGGATGTTCAACCTCAGGTACGCCCGGCTCGTCGCGCGGCTGGCGTGGTGGAAGCTGCGCCTGCGCGGGCGGCTGCAGCTCGACGGTCTCGCGTTCATCTGCCCCGGCGTGAAGCTGGAGGTCGGCAAGGACGCGACGCTGCGGCTGGGTCGCTGGTCCTGGCTGGGGCACGGATGCAAGATCCGCGTGCACGAGGGCGAGTGCTCGATCGGCGCCAAGACCGTGCTGGGCCAGGAGTGCACGATCTCCGCCTTCCAGCACGTGTCGATCGGGCGCGAGTGCATCCTGGCCGACCGCGTGATGCTCATCGACTTCGACCACGGCGTCGTCGAGGTCGAGCGGCCGATCCGCGTGCAGGGCATCTACAAGCGCGACGTGCGCGTCGGCCACAACGTGTGGGTCGGCTACGGCGCCTGCTTCCTGCGCGGCGCGACGGTCGGCGACAACTGCGTGATCGGGACGAACACGGTCGTCACCAAGGACCTGCCCTGCGACGCGGTCGTCGCCGGCGTCCCGGCGCGCGTGCTGCGCATGCGCGAGGCACCGCAGACGCTGCGCTGGGCCTGAGCCCCGCGCGGCGCCCTCCTACGGCACGAGCAGCATCGCGGGATCGGCCAACGGCGCCAGATGACGCACCGCCGGATCGAGCGTGCCGGGCGCGGCGAGCGCCGCGTTCAGCGCGGCGAGATGGCCCGTCGCGCGCTCGCGCGGGTACGGGCCGGAGATGTCGCGCGTGACCAGGAAGGCCCAGTCGCTGCTCTGCAGCGCGAGCAGCTCGCGGACCGCGCGCAGGTCGGCGCCCCCGGCCTCGGCGGCCGCCAGCACGCGCAACTCGGCGTCGCGCGTGGCGAACACGAGGTCGGCGACCTGCGGGCCGTCCCACGTCCACAGCGTCCGCGGCGAGCCCCAGGTCGTCGGCGTGAGGTCGGCCGGCGCCGCCACGGCCTCGACCGCCCCCAGCGCCGCGTCGAGCTCGACGATCTCCAGCCCCGTGCGCTGTGCCTCGTCGAGCACCGCGGCGAGCCAGTCCAGCCCCTCGTACCAGTGGTGGCCGAGCAGCTCGGTGTCGAGCGCGCAGACCGAGAGCCCGCCGCCGGCGACCCGCCGCTGCACGCGCGCCACGAAGTCCTTCGCGTCGGCCGCCGCCTGCTCGCGCGCCCGGTCGCGGTCATAGACCGCGCCGTCGTTGGCCCACGGGTGATGGTGGTGGACGGTCTTGCGATGCGAGTCGCGGTAGGCCGCGCCCGCCGGGTAGCCGCCGTCGCTCCAGGCCAGCTCGATCGTCGCCCGGTCCAGCGGCACCAGCAGCGGTCCGTCCGCGGTCGCCAGCGGGCGCAGCGGATCGGCCAGCACGTCGGTGAGGTCGACGCAGGTCGCGTGCACGCCCGCCTCCTCCAGCAGCGGATCCAGCCACGGCGCGTGCGCGCACTCGGGCAGCCACAGCCCGCCGTCCCAGCGTCCGGTGCGGGATCGGTGGGCGTCGATGCCCGCGCGCAGCTGCAGCCGGACGCCGGCGTCGGTGGCCACGAGCGGCAGCACCGCATGCGTCGCGCTGCTCGTCCACGACGCGTGGCGCAGGAGGCCGGCGAGGAGGCCGCCGTCGCCGAGCGCCTCCAGCCGGTCGGCGGCGTGCGCGTAGTCGCCGCCGGCGCGCTCGACCTCCGCCGCCAGCACCGGCTCGCCGCTGCTGCGACAGCCCTCGGCGTCCAGCGTGTGGGTCGTGACGCGCAGGTCGCGGAGGAACCGCAGGAGCCGGTCGTGGACGCCCGGCGCCTCGAGCTGGTCGGCCAGCACCGGCGTGATCGACAGCGTCACGCCACCCCCGCCGCGGGCCTCGAGGAGGTCCAGCAGCCCGACGTAGACCGTCGCGGCCGCCTCGAAGAGCCACTCCTCGCCGAACGGCCACGTCCCGAAGCCCTCGACGTAGGGCATGTGCGTGTGCAGGACGATCGCCAGGCGACCGTCGGCGCGCGCGCCGCTCACGGGCGGCAGACGGCCACGAAGTCCAACGCGCGCTCCAGCGGCCGATCCGGCGTGAGCGTGAAGTCGCGCACCGAGATCGCCGGCGTGAACCAGTCGTAGAAGCGCTTGGTGATGCCCAGCCTCTGGTGGACGGTGTCCCACCCGAGCTTCTTGATGGCCAGCTCGTGGACGGCGAGCTTGCGGGCGTGGAACAGCCCGTGGAGCTGCACCGAGGAGAAGTGCGCCTCGCACAGCGCGCGGAACTCGTCGGGCCGGTACTCCTTGACGTGCCAGGGGTTGCCGGACTTCTCGGCGCCCTCGGGGGCGAGCGTCAGGACGTTCGGGGTCGAGACCACGACCAGCGGCGAGGCGCTGCCCGACACGATGGCCTTGAACCGCTCGAGGACCTCGTCGGGGTTCTGGACGTGCTCGATCGTCTGCAGGAAGACGACGGCATCCGCGGGCTCGTCGAACGTCTCGACCAGATCCCGCACGAAGCGGACGTTCTCGCCGACGTAGCGCAGGCGCGCGTGCTCGTGGGCCTCCGGGTTGGCGTCGACGCCGACCGCCGCCGCCGCGGCGTCGGCCAGCACGTTCGTGCCGTAGCCCTCGCCGCAGGCCATGTCCACCACGCGCAGCCCGCCGACGCGTGCGCGGATCCACTCGTAGACCACCAGGTGGCGCTGGTACCAGTAGTTCTCCTCGGGCACGTCGGGCAGCGTGCGCTCGCCCGTGAGCGCCAACGGCGGGACGCCGTCGGGCTGGTCGCGCTGGAGGTAGAGCTGGGGCTCGGAGTGCTCGGACATAAGCAAGGGCGGCCACGCTACACGTGCCCGCCCCGTGCGGGGCTCCGGCCCCCGTGCCGCCGGTCAGCCCCGCTGCAGCGCGGATGCGGTGCACGAGCGGCGGGGTGGACGTTCGGTGGACGAGTGGCCGCTAGCATGCCGCGCCTCATGAGCCCAGCGCCTGTCACCGCGGAGGAGATCCGCGACGTCAACACCCGCTACCACGACGGGGCGGCCTCCGACTACGACGCCAAGTGGGGCATCGACTTCGGCGAGATCGGCCGCACCCAGGTCCTGGGGAAGCTGCGCAAGGCGCTCGGGGGCGAGCTGCTCTCGTTCCGGCGCAGCCTGGAGCTCGGCGCGGGCACGGGCTACTTCTCGCTGAACCTCCTGCAGGCCGGCGTCATCACCGACGCCACGTGCACGGACATCTCCCAGGGCATGGTCGACGCGCTGCAGCGCAACGCGACCACGCTGGGGCTCGACGTCGACGCGCGGGTCGCCGACGCCGAGGCGCTGCCGTTCGAGGACGCGTCGTTCGACCTCGTGCTGGGCCACGCGGTCCTGCACCACCTGCCCGATCTCGACCAGGCGTGGCGCGAGATCCACCGCGTCCTGGCCCCCGGCGGCGTCGCGATCTTCGCCGGCGAGCCGTCGCACTACGGCGACCGCATCGCCAGCGTCCCCAAGCGCGCGGCCAACCACGCCGCACCGGCGTGGCGCCGGCTCATGCGCGCACGGCCGGCCAGCGAGGGCCACCAGGACGGCGGCGCCGAGAATCACCAGCTGGAGTCCATGGTCGACGTCCACGCGTTCACGCCCGAGCAGATCGCGGCCGGGCCGCGCGGCGCGGGCTTCGCCGACGTCCGTGTCCGCGGCGAGGAGCTGCTGGCCAACTGGTTCGGCTGGGCCAACCGGGCGCTCGAGGCGACCGCGGACCCCGAGACCGTGCCGTGGGCGTGGAAGATGTACGCCTTCCGCGGGTACGTCGGCCTGCAGCACGTCGACCGCGTGCTGCTCGAGCCGCGCCTACCGCCGGCCGTGTTCTACAACTTGATGATCACCGCGCAGAAGGGCTGAGCGCGGCGGCTCGGGCGCCGTCGTTGCCGTGACCGTCTACGTCGACGACGCGTTCGCCTGGCTGACCGTCCCGCCGTTCTGGAAGGGCGGCGGCCATCTGCAGGCCGACACGACCGCCGAGCTGCACGCCTTCGCCGAGGCACTCGGCCTGCGGCGTACGTGGTTCCAGCACAAGGCCGGCCGGCCGTGGCACGACCACTACGACCTGACCGCGGCCAAGCGCGAGCAGGCGATCGCTGCGGGGGCGATCGCCGAGACCACCGAGCAGGGCCGCGCGCGGCGCAAGGCGCTGCGCCGCGCCCTGGACGAGCAGGGCCGCGAGGGCCCGCGGGCGGGAGGCGGGCGGTGTCTGGCGTCAGGCGCGACGCGGCCGGACGGCCGCGATGACCATGCCCATGTCCTCGTCGGCGTGGCCGGCGGCGGTCGCGGCCGCGTAGCGGTCGCGGACGACGGCCGCCAGCTTGAGGTCCAGGTCGTGGCGCCCGGCGGCCTCCATGATGAGCTCGGCGTCCTTCAGCGCGTGCTTGAGCGGGAAGGCGACGGGCAGCTCCCCGCTGATCATCCCGGGGCCCTTGAGGTGGGCGTAGGGGATGTCGAGGCTGCCGCCCTTGATGGCCTCCAGGTAGAGCGAGGGGTCCAGGTCGACGCCCTCGGCGAACGCGAGCGTCTCGGCGATGCCGTCGGTGACGGCCAGGACCCAGTGGTTCATGACGAGCTTGAAGCGGGTGCCCGTGCCGGCCTCGCCCAAGGTCATGGTCGTCGACCCCACCGCGTCGAACAGCGGCGCGAGCTTCTCGAGGGCCTGCGGGTCGCCGGAGGCGAGGATGACCAGCTCGCCGTTCTCGGCCGGGCCGCGGGTGCCGAGCACCGGTGCGTCGACGTAGATCAGGCCGTGCTCCTCGGCGAGCGCCATGAGCGCCTCGGTGCCGGCGATGCCGACCGTCGACGCCTGCCACCAGATCGTGCCCTGCGCCGCGGCGGGCGCGGCGACCTTCATGACGTCCTCGACGGCCTGGGCGTCGGTCAGCATCGTGACGATGACCTCGGCCCCGGAGACCGCGGGGGCGGCGTCCTGCGCCACCGTGGCGCCGTGCTCGGCGAGCGGCGCCGCCTTGTCGGTCGTCCGGTTCCAGACGGTGACGTCGTGGCCGGCCTGCGCGATGCGGCGCGCCATCGGCGCGCCCATGATCCCGGTTCCGAGAAAGGCGATGTGCATGTCCTCGCCCTACCCCGCCGGGGCAAGTGAGCACCCCTCAGCGGTCGCCCGCGGCGCCATAGCGCTCCATCGCCACGCGCCGCTCCTGGGCGTGGTCGACGATCGGCCCGGGGTAGTCGCGGCCGATGCGGCAGCCGGCGGCCGCCTGCTCCTCGTCGGTCATCGTCCACGGCTCCACCAGGCGCGCGGCCGGCACACCGGCCAGCTCCGGGACCCAGCGGCGCACGTACGTGCCGTCCGGGTCGAACTTCCGCTGCTGGGTCATCGGGTTGAAGAGCCGCCGGAAGTACGGCGCAGGGTCGGCGCCGGTGGAGGCGATCCACTGCCAGTTGCCGTTGTTCTGGGCGGGCTCGCCGTCGAGCAGCAGCCGCGCGAAGTGACGCTCGCCCTCGCGCCAGTCGATGTGCAGATCCTTGGTCAGGAACGCCCCGACGACCAGGCGCGCGCGGTTGTGCATCCAGCCGGTGCGCGCGAGCTGGCGCATCCCGGCGTCGACGAGCGGGAACCCGGTGCGGCCGGCCTTCCAGGCCTCGAGCGCCTCGGCGTCGGTCGACCACGGCAGGCGGTCGCGGTAGCGCTCCTGGAACTCGTGGTGGACGTTGCCGGGGAAGCTCAGGAGCTGGTGGGCGTAGAAGTCGCGCCAGGCGAGCTGGCGCGTCCAGGCCGCTGCGCCCTTGCCGCCGTGGCGCAGCGCGCGCTCCTCGCACTCGCACGCCGACAGGCAGCCCCAGCGCAGGTAGGGCGAGAGCGCCGAGGTGCCCGTGCGCGAGAGCAGGTCGTGGCGGTCGGCGTACCGGTCGAGGTCGTCGGCCAGCCAGCGCTCCAGGGCCGCGCGCGCCGCGGGCTCGCCCGGGGCCACCGCCGGCTCGCGCACCTCGGGGCCGTCGACCGCCAGCGCGCCGGCGACCGGGAGGCGGCCCTTGCGCAGCCCGGCCGGCAGCGGCGGCAGCGCCGACGGCGCCCGCTGGACGGGACGCCGCTCGACCGCGGCGATCGCGCGATGAAACGGCGAGAACACGGTGTACGGAGTGCCGGCCTGCGTCCGCGGCTTGGACGGGTCGACGAGGTATCCGCCGCCGTGGGGCTCGCCGGCGACGCCCGCCTGCCGCAGCGCCTCGGTGACGCGGCGGTCGCGGCGGCGGGCGTAGGGCGCCACGTCGCTGGTCCACAGCACGGTGTCGGCGCCGGTGTCCCGCGCCACGCCGGCGACCTCCTGCTCCGGGCGCCCGTGACGCACCACCAGCGCCGATCCACGCTCCCGCAGCGCCGCGTCGAGCGCCCGCAGGCAGCCGAGCAGGAACGCCGCGCGCGGAGCGCTGGCGTAGCGGCCGTGCAGCAGCGCGTCGTCGAGGACGTAGAGCGGGACGACGCGCTCGTGGCTCGACAGCGCGGCGGCGAGCGCCGGGTGATCGTGCACCCGCAGGTCGCGGCGGAACCAGACGATGGCGGTGGTGCCCATGCCCGCTGATACGGCGCGACGCCGAGGCCGGGTCAAACTACAATCGGATGGATGGGTGAGCAACTCAGCGACTTCCCGCTCTTCCCCCTCGGCCTCGTCGCCGTCCCGCACGAGCTCGTGCCCCTGCACATCTTCGAAGACCGCTACAAGGCGATGATCGACGCGTGCGTCGAGGAGGGCCAGGAGTTCGGGATCGTCTGGGCCGCCGAGGACGGGCTGCGCGTCAACGGCTGCGCGATGGAGGTCACCGAGGTGCTGGAGCGCCACGACGACGGCCGCATCGACATCCTCACCCGCGGGACGCGGCCCTTCCGGATCGTCGAGGAGCACTACGACCACGTCTATCCCGCCGGGTCGGTCGAGTTCCTCGACGACCAACCCGAGCCGCCGGACCCCCCGACGGTCGAGGCCGCCCACGAGGCCTACGGCTCTCTCGTGCAGGAGGCCACCGACAAGGTGCTGGAGCCCGAGGCGCTGGAGCCGCTGACCGCCTACGAGATGGCCGCGACGGTGGACTTCGGCCCCGACGCCAAGCAGGGCCTGCTGGACCTGCGCTCCGAGAACGCGCGGCTGCGCCTGCTGACGCGGCTCTTCCTCGCGGCGGTGCGGCGGCTGGACTTCATCGAGCGCGCACAGGCTCGGGCGCGGTCGAACGGGAAGGTGCGCTTCGGCTGAGCGCGGCGTCCGCGCCCACCGGCGCAGGCGCCGCCCGGCCCGGGAGGCGCCCCTGGGCCGCCAGCCACGAGCCGGCCAGGATGAGCCCCAGACCGCCGAGCATCCCCGCGGTGAGGTGCTCGCCGAGCAGCGTCACGCCGTAGAGCACCGCGAACGCCGGCGCGACGTAGGCCACGACCGAGGCCCGCGCGGGGCCGACCTCCGCGATCGACCTGTAGAAGAAGTAGAACGCCGCGCCCGTGCCGCCGGCGCCGAGGACCAGCAGCGACAGCACCGCGCTGGTGCCGGGCGCGTGGCTGGGGAGCGAGAGCAGCGCGACCGGCAGCCATGCGACGGCGCTGATGACGAGGTTGGACGCGGCCACGCCGACCGGCGGCACCCCGGTGAAGGCACGCTTGGCGATGAGGACTGCGACGCCGTAGCAGGCGCCCGCCCCCACGATCATCAGGCCGCCGAGCAGCGTGTCGGTGTGGCCGCTCAGGTCGACGCCGAACAGCAGCACCACGCCGACCATCCCCAGCACGACGCCGACCAGGCCCCAGCCGTGCGAGCGCTCGGCGGGGTCGAGGCGGACGGCCAGCAGCGCGACGAACAGCGGCGAGGTCGCGACGAGGATCCCCGCCAGCGACGACGGCACGTGCTTCTCGCCGAAGGTGATGAGGCCGAACGGGACGATGACCTGCGCCATCGCGAGCGCCAGCGCCCACCAGCGGCGCACGACGAGCGCCCGCACGGCGCCGGCGCGCACGGCGAGCGGGACGAGCACGAGCGCGCCCAGGACCGTCCGCGCGAAGATGATGAACCCGCCCGACAGGCCATGGTCGAGGTCGACCTTGATGAACATGTAGGACGCGCCCCACAGGGCGGCCGTGATGGAGAGCGAGAACCAGGCGCGCCGTGTCACCCGGCGAGTGTCCCACGCCGGGACCCCAGCGCTGATGATGATGTCTTGCCCCGGCCATAACCGGCGCTGATGGGTCAGCGCGGCAGG
>JAWVGD010000247.1:0-7216 GCA_033855515.1 Baekduia sp. | reverse complement strand
CAGCTCGCGTTCCTGTCGGGCCTGCACTGCCCGGTCGCGCAGGGCTACCTCTTCGCGGAGCCGCGACCGGCGGACGCGATCTTCGCGCTCGCCGAGGGCGCCCGCCCCACCGCGCTGCTCGGCGCGTCCTAGGGGAACGCCGGCCCAGAGGGCCAGGTTCCCTTGCGGGTGTTCGCCCAGGGGGCGAAACCCGCGGCAGGGGAACACTGGCCCAGAGGGCCAGGTTCCCTTGCGGGTGTTCGCCCAGGAGGCGAAACCCGCGGCAGATCAGGGACCCACGCTCTAGCCCGGCGCGCGCGTCTCGGGTGCGGGGTGTCGTCGTTTCCATCCCATGGGTGGCTGGTCGGCGCGCCGATCCGAACCGACACTGAGGACACATTCACCCCACCGCGAGCCACCGCTCGCCGAGAAGGAGTCCTCACGATGCACACCACCAGCACGAAGCGCGCGCGCACCGCCAAGGCGCTGGCCACCGGCCTCACCGCCGGGGTCGCGCTGACCGCCGTCGCGGTCCCCAGTGCGCTCGCCCACCCGGCCGAGCCGATGCACACCGCCGCGCTGGATCGCGCGCTGGCGGCGCGAGGATCGAGCACTCCCACCGACCTGCGCACGCCCGACGCGGTCGACGCGGTGGCCGCCCGGCCGCCGTCGACCGCTACGGCCTCGCCCGCCAAGGTCGTCCGGGTCGGGCAGTCGCCGTCCAGCGGCTTCGACTGGGGCGATGCGGCGATCGGCGCCGGCGGCGCGGTCATCGCGATCACGCTGAGCGCCAGTGCCGCGATGGCCCTGAGCCGGCGCCGCCAAGGTCCGACCAGTGCCCCCGACCCCGCCGGCGCGGCGCTCTGAAACGCCGTCGGCTCCGGGGCGCGGTGCGTTCGGGCGGGCCCGGAGACGGGCCCGTCCGCATGGCCGCAAAGTCCCCGCGGGCTCCGCACCAGGCGTAGAATCGGCCGGTGGAGCGCCTCTCCGGACCCCACGCAGCATCGGCCGTCGAGTTGGTCGAGCGCCTGGATGCCGAGCGCCGCGGCCGTCCGTTCTTGGTCCTGCGCGACGACCACGGAGCCCAGCGCCTCATCGAGCTGCCCGAGGACATGCAGACCCTCAGCATCGGGCGCGGCACCGAGTGCGGGCTCGGGCTCCCGTGGGACGACCGCGTGTCCCGCGCGCACGCGGAGCTCGTCCCGGTCGGCCGCGACTGGGCCCTGGACGACGGCGGGCTCTCGCGCAACGGGTCCTACGTCAACGGCGAGCGGGTGCAGGAGCGGCGCCGGCTGCGCGATGGGGACACGCTGCGCTTCGGCGCCACCGCGGTGCTCTTCCGCCAGCCGGGCGCGCCGAGTGGCGCGTCGATGACCCAGACGGACGAGGTGCTTCCGCTTCGGGCCGACCTCTCGCGCGCCCAGCGAGCGATCCTCCGCGAGCTGTGCCGGCCGTTCGCCGGCGCGACCGGGCGGGCACAGCCCGCGACGAACCGCGCGATCGCCGAGCGGCTGGTCCTGTCGCTCGACGCCGTCAAGGGCCACATGCGGATCCTCTTCGCCAAGTTCGCGCTCGAGGAGCTGCCGCAGAACGAGAAGCGCCTGCGTCTCGCAGAGCACGCGATGATCTCCGGAGCGGTCACCTTGGCCGACCTGCGAGAGGACCCGCCGGGGCACGCCGCCGAGCCCGCCCACCGACCCGCCGGGCCACCGGCGTAGTCCGGCCATGCGGCGTGCGCTGCTTGCCCTCGCGGGCCTCGTCGTGGTGGTGCTCGTCGTCGGGCAGATCGTCCTGCCCCGCGTCGCCGCGCAGCGGCTGCGGAGCGGGCTCGAGCAGCACGGCAGCGACGTGCAGGTCCATGTCGAGGCGATGCCGGCGATCAAGCTGCTGTGGCACAAGGCCGATCGCGTCACGGTTCGCGTCGGGCACCTGCGTCCAGGCGGATCGGGATCGGGCAAGTCGCTGCCCGACATGCTGGCGTCCACCAAGGCGACCGGCGACCTCGACGTCCAGGTCGCGGTTCTGGATGCCCAACGGCTGACGGTGCACGACGCCGGCCTGCAGAAGAAGGGCAACTCGCTCGTCGCCCACGTCCGGGTCACGAACGCCGCCGTCGACCAGGCGCTGCCGCCCCGTCTGCGGGTCTCCGCCCAGCAGGTGGCGCCCGACCGGCTGGAGGTCCGTGGCCTCACGCACGTCTTCGGCCGGCAGCTCTCCGGACGCGCGATGATCCTCATCGACGAGCGCGGCCGCGTCGTCCTGCGCCCCGCGGGCGTCCCGCTCGCCTCGTTCATCAGCGTGCCGGTGTTCTCCGACGATCGCGTCGCCGTCGACGGGTTGAGCACGTCGCAGGACGGCGACGGCTTCACCGCCACGGTGCGCGGGCACCTGCGGTGACGGTCCTCAGCCGTGGTCGCGGCGCAGCAGCAGCCTGACCCCCGCGAAGAACACTGCGATGAAGATCACGAGCGCCAAGGCCACCCGTCCGGTGGGGATCGCGAAGTAGTCGTGACCGAACCGGCTGACCTTGGCGTACGCGGGGCTGGCAGCGATCCGGGCGTTGAGGTCGACGGCGGAGCCGAACCCCGCGTAGGACCACCGCGCGATCACGGCGTTGGACAGCAGTGCCAGCGGTGCGCTCATGGTGGCCACCGGGACGATCGAGCCGCCGAAGAACAGCTGCGGCACGAGGACCAGCGGGATGAAGCTCGTGGCCTGGTCCTGCGTCTTGACCGCCGCCGACATGAGCAGGCCCATGCCGACCGCCGCCCAGCCCGTGAGGATCAGCAGCCCCAGCACGGTGAGATACGTGCTCTGCGACTCGTGCAGCGGCTGGAAGCCGAGGACGATGGCCGTGAGGATCAGGGTCTGGATGGCGGCGAGCGTGAAGAGCACGATCGCCTTCGACAGCACGTAGGCGCCCGTCCTGACGCCCACCGCCGCCTCGCGCACGAACACCGATTTCTCCTTGATGATCTCGCGCGCCGCGTCGATGGATCCGAGCCAGATCACGGTGGTCACCACGAGGAAGAGCAGCTTCACCGCCTCGCCCGCATCGGACCCGCCCTTGAACACCTGCACCTTGAAGAGCCCGACGATGGCGAGCGCGAGGAGCGGGACCTGGAGCAGCAGGATCAGCAGGTTGCGCCGGTCGCGGGTGAACAGGCGCACGTAGCGGTGCGTGAGCACGTAGGTGTGCGCCCAGAACCCGCCGCGACGGCGCCGGGCCGCGGCCTCCGCCTCCGAGTCGACGGCCTGCTCGGGCTCAGGCTCCCGAACGGCCGGCGCGATCCCTGCCTGGGCGAGCTTGCTCTGCCACTCCTCCGCCGGCCGGCGGTCCAGCTGGGCGTAGATGTCGTCGTAGGTCTCGGCATCGAAGAAGTCCAGCGCCTCGGCCGGAGATCCGTGGAAGCACAGCCGGCCACCGCGCCCCATCACGACGATCTTGCCGCACTGGCCCAGGCTCTTGGTGGCGTGCGTGACCACGACGACCGCTCGCGCTCGCTCGGCGAGGTCGTGCAGGAGGCCCATCATCCGCGCTTCGAGGCCGGGATCCAGGCCGGTGGTCGGCTCGTCGAGGAACAGGAGGCTCGGCTGGCTGAGCAGCTCGGCCGCGAGCCCGACGCGCTTGCGCTGCCCGCCCGAGAGCGAGCCGATGCGCGTGTTGCCGTGCGGCTCGAGCTCGAGCTCCTCGAGCACCTGATCGACGGTGGTCTCGATCTCCTCCTTGCTCGTGTCCTGCGGCAGCCGGAGGCGCGCGGCGTAGTCGAGCGCCTCGTAGACCGACAGCCCGGGATGGACCACCTCGTCCTGCGGGAGGTAGCCGATGTCGGTCAGGCGCGCGGCGAGCGGCTCGCCGTTGATGGTGATGGCGCCCTCGGTCGGGGCGTGGACGCCGGCCAGCGCCTTCATCAGCGTGGACTTGCCCGACCCGCTCTCGCCGATGATCGCGACGAGCTCCCCCGGCTCGATGCTGATCATCGTCGGCTGGAGGATCTTCTTGTCCTTGACCTGGACGGCGATGCCCTCGGCGTCCAGGCGCAGCGCCCCGTGCTCGGCGCGCGCGACGAAGTCCGCACCGTCGAAGATCAGCCGGTACGGACCGACCCCGATCTCCGATCCGGTCTGCAGCACGGCGCGTCGCGTGGGCTGCCCGTTGACGCGGGTGCCGTTGCGCGACGCCAGGTCACGCACCTCGATCTGGCCGTTCTCCCTGACGACCTCGGCATGGAAGCGCGAGACGTTCGGGTCGTCGAGCACGACGTCGTTGTCGTCGTCGCGGCCGATCCTGAGGCGGTCGCCGGAGAACCGGATCGGGTGCGTCGTCGGCAGGGCGGGGGCCGACATGTCGAAGCGCGTCTCCTGACCGGTCAGGAAGCGCAGCGCCTCCCCGCCGACCACGACGGTGTCACCGTTGGCGAGCCAGCGTGACTCGCCGTAGAAGCGCTCACCGTTCAGCACCGTGCCGTTACGTGAACCGAGATCGACGATCCAGCAGCCGTCACGCACGGGAACGATCTTGGCGTGATGGCGGGAGACCGCGTCGCGGGCGATCTCGATGTCGTTGCCGGGAACGCGCCCGATCTGAAGGCCCTGCGCGGGCAGGGGGATGCGGCGGCCGTGATGCAGGATCGTGGCCGCGACGGAGCCGACCCGGGCCTCGGGCCGGGCGGTCGGTGGCGGGTACTCGGTCATACCGGCGTTCGCCTCTCCTCGTACGTCATCGGCGTTTGATGGTCAGCCGACGGCACGACGGGCCACTCGGCGTCTCTTTGACGGGACGGCCGCGCGCATCGGCGAGGGCCACGGTCAGTTGCTTCGACGTGGCGACGACCTGGGCGTAGCTGTAGGTGTTGAGCGCGGCGCAGCGCATCCCCAGCCCGAGCGGTGCGGGCGCCTTGAACAGCGCCCGGACATAGCTCGCCGCACCGGGGTGGCCGGTCTTCAGGTCCGTGTCGACGGCGAACGTCTTGAGCGCGACCGGCCCGACCACCACGTCGTAGAAGCCGGTGGCGAGGGTCGGCCCGCTCTCGCCGAAGGACGACAGGCGCACGTCGTTGATCATGTTGGCGTGGAAGTCGGTCGTCAGGAAGATGAGGTTCTTGACGCGGCGGTGGAGGAAGGTCAGCAGCGAGCGCCGCTCGGCCCCGTACCCCTCCCAGCGGTCATAGGGGTCCCAGTACAGCCCCTGGATCGGGACCTCGTTGAGGATGACCTTGAATGTGGCCTTGGACCGCCGGACGGCCCGCTCGAAGGCCTGCAGCTGCGGGCGTCCGAGCATGGTCCGCGAGGGGTCGTTGATCGCGGCCTGGCACGCCGGGGAGACGGCCCCGGCCGCGGCCGGCGGGAGGCCGATCTGCGCCACCAGGTTGGTGCGCAGCCGCTCCGGGAGCTGCGGCAGGGGATCGGGCAGTGCGGTCACCGCGTTGTTGCAGGCGGGGTTCGCCGACGCCGGCGCGCTGCGGAACGCCCGCTCGTCCAGGAAGAAGAGCTCGACGTTCCGGCCCCAGCGGAAGTGCCGATAGAGCCCGGTCGCCCGCTTGTAGCGCGTGGGGTTGTAGTCGAGGAACGCCTTGGCGCCGGCGCGGAACAGGCCTTGGCCGAATACCGGCACCGAGAAGTTGTCGATGAACTCGTGATCGTCCCAGTGGCTGTAGAGGGCGGCCGAGCCGCGCAGGAGCCGCAGGTTCGGATAGGTGAGGTTCAGCCGGTACTTCGCCCGCTTGTCGGCCAGCGAGAGGGCCGGCGGGACGCCGGCCACGGCGCTGTCGGAGTACATGACGTCGCCGAGGTTCACGTTGAAGTCGTTGTTCAGCTTGGCCATCCGCCGGTAGACCGGGAAGCGGTTGTAGGCCGGGGCTCGCGTCGCGGGGTTGATGGTCCCGTCGGCGTCACCCGTGACGGCGAAGCGGATCGGCCCCTTGTAGCTCGGAGACGGAGCGGTCGTGAACCGCCCCATCCGGCTCGGCGACGTGCCCTGGCAGAAGCGGTAGAAGTACGGCGTGCCCGGCCGGAGCCCGCCGACGGTCGCCCGGACCGTCTTGTCGGATGCGGCGGTGGCCATACGCGCCTGGCGCAGCACGCCCACGGTCTGCGAGCCGGCCCGCGCGGCGGCGCACGTGGCCCCGGTGGCGGCCCGCGAGACCTTTAGGAGGACGGGACCCGACCGGGCCGCGCGCGTCCAGAGCATCGCCGACGTCGGCGCGACCTCGCCGGCCGCGACGCCATAGGGGAAGCCGGCGGGCTCGGCGGCGGCGACCGCCGGCACCAGCAGCAGCGCCGCGAGCGCCGCGGCCCCCACGCTCCACTGGCGACGCGACGCGCCGGCCCCGGTCTGTCGATGCCGCGCTGGTGGGCCGGCGGTCGTCACGGATGCAACCCCTTCATGTCGGTCAATAGCCCCCTGCGGACGCCGAGGCCTTTCCGACCTGCCGCCCCGACGGGGAGATCACGAACCACGTGCCCTGCCAGCCTTGGCCTTCGGTCTGTCCCGGTCGCTCGTCGGCGACGGTCGTGTAGAGCGGATGCCCGGCGTACGTCAGCTGCCGTAGGCGGGAGTGGCGGCGCGGCACGGTCTTCAGCTTGCGGGCGTCGATGCCGGCACCGGCCCGCGGTCGCCCCGAGACCAGCACCGGCGGCCACACCCGCGCGCAGGAGCTGAAGCAGCTGCTGCGGGTGCCGTCTTGGAGGAAGAGGTACAGCGTGCGGCCCTTGGGCGTGACCAGGATCCGCCCGAGCCGCGTGCGGCGCACCGTGATGGATGGCGCGCGGTCAGCGGCCGCCCGCGACCCCTTGTTGGGCGGCGAGCGGCCGACGGCCGACAGGATGATGAAGCCGGCGACCACCGCGACGATGGTCAGCGGCACCGCCAGGCGTGGGCTGCCCAGGCGGTGGCGGTACTCCGATGTCAGGCGTTGGGGAACGCCGGGTCCCTTGCCGCGAGCAGTGGGCAGAACAACGCAACCGGCTCCGCGGGCGCGCTGGGCTGTGGGATCAACGTCGCCGTGTAGACGCCCTGGGCCCCGCCCCCCGAGTCGATCTGCGCCTGCTTCTTCCCGCCACCCGCCTGCTTGGCTGCCACGAGCGGCCCGCACAGCGCCGGCGCGGTCGACTCCCCCGTCAGGCTGCGATCGAGGTCGCTGCGCTCCAGCACCCCGTCGTAGACGCCGTTGTGGTTGTAGTCGATGCCGTGGATGACCAGCACCGCGTTGTTCTTGCGGATGTAGGAGGCGACGAT
>JAWVGD010000246.1:0-10444 GCA_033855515.1 Baekduia sp. | reverse complement strand
GTCTTCGCCGCGGGGCAGGTGTCGACGCGCTGGTATCAGAGTCTTTCGATCCCGGGCAAGCCGGCATACGAGACAAGCCAGCGGACGCTGAAGGCCCTCGGCGTCGGCGCACGCCCGCCGAGCGTCGTCGCCTTCCACACGAGCGGAGACGCAACCAAGAGCAAGGCGATCGAACAGGCGATGCAGCGCGCCGCCGCCACGATGCCCGGCGCGCGCACGAGCTCGTACTTCTCGACCGGCAGCCTGATGTACGTCTCGCGCGACCGGCACACGACCTTCGCGGAGGTCTATCCGCCGGGTGCCGCCCGGCTCGACGTTCTGAGCGGTGCGAAGGAGATGCGCGCTGCGGCCGCGAGCGGCCTGGCGGGCGGGATCACGGTCAACGTGACGGGTCGCGACGCGCTGGGCGAGGCGAGCACGCATGGCTCGGGCGGCGGTTCGAGCGTGCTGTTGGAGGCGCTCATCGGCGGGGTCGGCGCGCTGGTGATCCTGCTGTTCGTGTTCGGGACGCTGCCTGCGGTGCTGGTGCCGCTCGCCGTCGCCATCGCCGCGATCCTCAACACCTTCACGCTGGTCTGGGCGCTGACGTACATCACCGACGTCTCGATCATCGTCCAGTTCCTGATCGCGCTCGTCGGTCTCGGCGTGGCGATCGACTACGCCCTGCTGATGATCTTCCGCTTCCGCGACGAGCTCCGCGAAGGCGAGGACGTCGAGGCGGCGCTCACCGAGACGATGACCCACGCGGGCCGCTCGGTGATCGTGTCCGGCTCGACCGTCGCGGTGGGGCTGCTGTCGATGGTGGCGCTGCCGCTGCCGCTGATCCGCTCGGTGGGTATCGGCGGCATGCTGATCCCGGCGGTCTCCGTGCTTGCGGCGATCACCCTCCTGCCCGCGCTGCTGGCCGTTCTGGGCGAGCGCATCAACAGCGTCCGGCTGATGCCCAAGCGTCTGGTCGACCACGGCCATCCTGAAGACGGCGCATGGGGCCGGTGGGCGCGCTTCGTGCTCCGGCGGCCCGTCCCGGTCGCGGCGGTCGGGCTTGTCCTGGTCGCCGTGCTCGCTGGCCTGGCCACGCAGCTGAACCCCAGCGAGGCGCAGCTGAAGAACTTCCCCGGGACCGGCACCGCGATCGCCGGGCGTCAGATGCTCGCCGACGCGCACATCAGCCCCGGTGTCCTGAAGCCGCTCAACGTCCTGGTCGAGCACGGCGGCAACGCCGAGCAGGTCGCGGCCAAGCTGCGCACCGTCCCCGGCGTCGTCGGCGCGAGCGCACCTCCCACCTGGCATCGCGGGGACAACTCGCTGGTCGAGGCGTTCCCCGCGATCGACGGGGCCGCCCCCGGCATCCAGGCGACCATCGATCGCGCCAACGACGCGCTGGCCCCGACCAACGGCACGCTGACCGGGCTCGCCGCGGTCGACCGCGACTTCGTGCACGCGCTCTTCGGGAGCGCCCCATACGTGCTGGCCTTCGTCCTGCTCCTGACGCTGATACTGCTCACCCGGGCGTTCCGGTCCGTCGTGCTGGCGATCAAGGCCGTGCTGCTCAACCTGCTCTCGCTGGCCGCGGCCTTCGGGATCGTCGTCTTCGTCTTCCAGCAGGGACACGGGTCCTCGCTGTGGAACATCGAGGCGACCCAGTCCATCACCGCCTACATCCCCGTGATGATCTTCGCCTTCCTCTACGGGCTCTCGATGGACTACGAGGTGTTCATGCTCTCGCGCATGCGCGAGGCCTACGACGAAACCGGCTCCACCGACCAGGCCATCGAGCTCGGGCTCGCGCGGACCGGCAAGCTCGTGACCAGCGGCGCGCTGATCCTCATGTTCGCGTTTCTGGTGCTCTCGACGAGCCCCGGGTACGAGATCAAGCCCCTCGCGATCGGCATCGCGGCGGGCATCATCTTCGACGCCACGGTCATCCGCGCCCTGCTCGTGCCGGCGCTGATGAAACTGCTCGGCGACGCCAACTGGTGGATGCCCGGATGGACGAGGACCGTCCTGCGTCTCCCCGACCGCGAACCCGCGCCGCAGATCGCGGCCGAGAGCGCATAGGCGCCGCCGGCGGTGAGCCTGGGGCTCAGCCCTTGTCGCGTACGAGGGTGCGAGACCCAGTAGCGATCGCGAGCGCCGCGAGGATCAGGGCTGCGGCGACGAGGAAGGTGATGTGCATCGCGGTGGCGATCGCGCCGGCGGACGCCGCCTTGATGTCGGCGCTGCCTGCCGCGAGCGAGAACACGGCGCCCATGACCGATGCGCCGGTGATCAGCCCCAGGTTGCGCGAGAGGTTGAGCATCCCGGCGGTGACGCCGCGCTGGTCGGAGCCGACGCCGGTCATGACGTTGGTGTTGTTGGCGGTCTGGAACACGGCGTAGCCTGCCGTGATGGTGACGATCGGGGCGAGGTAGCCCGCGATGTCGAACGCGGTCGGCAGCGCCGCGAGGGCCACGGAGCCGGTGGCGATGGCGGTGAGGCCGAAGATGGTCGTGCGTGGTGCGCCGAAGCGGTCGGCGATGCGCCCTGCCGGGACGCCGGTCAGTGCGGCGACCACGGGACCGATCGACATGACCAGCCCGACGGACGCGGGGTCGAGGTCGAGCGCGCCGGTGAGATAGAACGGGCCGACGACGAGCGTGGTCATCAAGACGGTGGAGACCAGCGTGCTCGTGGCGAGGCCGGCGCTGAGCAGCGGTGAGCGGAACATCGCGGGCCGGATCAGCGGGGAGCGTGTTCTGCTCTGGGCGACCGCGAACAGCACGACCGCGACGGCGGCGGCCGCCAGCAGCACGGCGTTGAGCGGGCCGAGGTGTCCGCGGCCGACCGTGACCGCCAACGTGTAGGACGCGAGGGTGAGGGCGAGCAGCAGGGTCCCGCGACGGTCGAAGGGCGCTCGTCCGGTCTGCGGCACTCGTCGGTCGGACGGGAGGTGGCGGTAGACCAGCAGGCCGGCCAGGGCGCCGGCGGGGACCGTGACGAGGAAGATCGCGCGCCAGCCGAGTGCCGCGATCAGGAGTCCACCAAGCGACGGCCCCAGGGCGGTGCCGATCGCCGACGTCGTGCCGAGCAGGCCCATGGCGCGTCCGGTCCGAGCCGTTGGGACGGTCTCGCTGATCAAGGCCATGGCGAGCGCCAGCATGATCGCCGCGCCGAGGCCCTGCGCGGCTCGCGCGGCGATCAGCGTCCACAGCGTGGGCGCGATGCCGCAGAGGGCCGAGGCGGTCGTGAACAGGACGATGCCGATCATCAGGAGCCGGCGGCGCCCCGTGAGGTCCCCCAGCCGCCCCACGCTGACGATCAGGGTGGTGCTCGCCAGCAGGTACGCCAGGACCACCCACTGCGCCGCCTGAAACGAGGCGTCGAACGCCTGCGCCAGCGTCGGCAGCGCGACGTTCGCGATGCTCGTCCCCAGCGACGCCAGCAGGGTCGCGAGCGACAGGCCGGCGAGCGCCCCTCGCGCTGGATGCCGGCCCTCCCCTCGCGTGGCCTCCGCCTGGACTGTGGTCGTCATGGTCATGTGGTTGCGTCCTCGTCGCCTGCTAGATATGTGTGCGCACGCACATGCCCGCCGGCGGTGGCGCCTCGAACGGCGCGCCGGACTGCCGGCCCGGGGAAATATGCGTGCGCACGCACACGCTACACGGAAGAGACCCCATGGCAAAACGCGAGCGCCAGATGAGCCCCCGCCTTGACCTGTTCGAGCTGATCGGCGTCCTCGCGCGCCGCCGCTACCAGACCGCCGAGCGCTCCTACGCCACCCTCGGGCTCAACCACACCGAGGCCCGGCTGCTGACCATGCTCGACAACGAAGCCGGCGCCCCCACCCAAGACGCGCTCTCGAGCCGGCTCTTCGTCGACCGCAGCAACGCCGGGCGGGCCTTCAAGCGCCTCGAGCAGGCCGGCTACGTCGGCCGGCGCAAGGACGACGCCGACAACCGCACGAACGTCGTCGACATCACCCCCAAGGGCCGCAAGGCCGCCGCCGAGGTCCGCCGGCGCAGCGACGAGATGGCCCGGACCTTCTTCGGCGACCTCACGGAGGCCGACGCCGCCACCATCGTGACGCTGCTGCAGAAGGCACTGTGAGCGCGTCCGCGCGGCAGCGATCGCATCCGCTCCGTGCGGTCCTACGCCCCCACGGGGTGCCAGGCGGTCTTCATCTCGAGCACCGCCTCGAGGCGTCCGAGCCCGAGCCGGTATGCGTCCTCCCGGTAGTCGCCGCGCGGCGGCCGCGAGACGCGGGTCACGGATTCCGAGGCCAGGCGCGTGAGCTCGGCGCCGAGCGCGTCGTCGCCGCCGGCGTCGACCAGCGCGTCGATGCCGCGGTGCGCCGCCAGCGCCGGGGCGAGCTCGGCGGTCCGGCCGCTGAGCAGCCCGACGACGCCGGCCGGAACGTCGGCGACGCCGATCGCCTCGGCCAGGTCGAGGCCGGGCAGGGGCCAGCGCTCCGACAGGCTGACGACCGCCACGTTGCCTGCCGCCAGGACCGGGGCCAGCTCCGTCAGCAGCCCGAGCAGCCCTGCCTCCGGCGGCGCGATGACGGCCACGACGCCGGTCGGCTCGGGCGTCGAGAAGGAGAGGAACGGCGCGGCCACCGGGTTGATCCCGCCCAGCACGCCCGCGAGCTTGTCGCACCAGCCCGCGTAGTACACGACGGTGTCGACGGCGAGCGCCAGCTCAGCGCGGGCCTCCCGCGTGCCGGTCCCGCGCGTCCGGACCGCGTCGGCGACGAATCCGTCCCGGCGCGACTCGATCGTCTCGGCGAGCCGGTACAGGATCTGCGCACGGTTGTACGCGGTCCGCTGCTTCCAGCCGGGCAGCGCGCCGCGGGCCGCTCGCACGGCGTCCCGGGCATCCTTGCGCGATGCGCGCGGGACGTTGGCCACGTGGTTGCCTTGATGGTCGGCGATCGGATCGCGGCGGCCGGACTCGGAGCGCACGAACGCACCTCGGACGTAGAGCTTGTAGGTCTTGTTGACGTCGAGGCGCATGCTCACGTCACCGACACGTAGGGACGCAGGCCGGCCGGTCCGCCCTCGCGTCCGAAGCCGCTCTCCTTGTAGCCGCCGAAGGCGGCGGTCGGATCGAAGCGGTTGTAGGTGTTCTGCCAGACGACTCCGGCCTGCAGCGCGGCCGCGACCTCGAAGGCCTTGGACCCCTTGTCGGTCCAGACGCCCGCGGCCAGCCCGTACAGCGAGTCGTTGGCCTTGTCGATCGCCTCTTGCTGCGTGCGGAACGTCAGCACCGAGAGGACCGGGCCGAAGATCTCGTCGATCGCCAGGCGATGCGCCGGGGACACGCCCGTGAACAGGGTCGGGGGGAACCAGAACCCGCGGTCGGGCAACGCGCAGGCGATCGAGCGGCGCTGCGCTCCTGCTGCCTCTCCAGCGTCGACGAGCGTCTCGATCCGCTCGAGCTGGGCCGCGGAGTTGATCGCCCCGACGTCGGTGTTCTTGTCGAGCGGGTCGCCGACGTTGAGCAGGTTCATCCGTCTCCAGAGCTTCTCGACGACGACGTCGGCCACGCTCTCCTGGACGAGCAGCCGGGAGCCGGCGCAGCAGACGTGGCCCTGGTTGAAGAAGATGCCGTCGACGATGCCCTCGACCGCCTGGTCGAGCGCCGCGTCCTCGAAGACGATGTTGGCGGACTTGCCGCCGAGCTCCAGCGTGAGCGGAAGCTGACGCCCGGCGAGCTCGGCCTGGATCTCGCGGCCGACGGCGGTCGACCCCGTGAAGGCGACCTTGTCGATGCCCGGGTGGCGGACCAGCGACGCGCCGGCGGCGCCGTCGCCCGGAAGGATCGAGACGACCCCCGGCGGCAGCTCGGCCTCCTGGCAGATCTCCGCGAGCATCAGCGCGGTGAGGGGCGTCGTCGGAGCGGGCTTGAGGACGGCGACGTTGCCGCACGCGAGCGCGGGGGCGAGCTTCCACGCCGCCATCAGCAACGGGAAGTTCCACGGCACGATCTGCGCGGCCACCCCGTGCGGGCGCGTCGCACGGCCGGAGAACGCGTACGGCAGCTTGTCGGCCCAGCCGGCGTAGTAGAAGAAGTGCGCCGCCGCGAGCGGCACGTCGACGTCCCGCGACTCCTTGATCGGCTTGCCGCCGTCCATCGTCTCGACGATGGCGAGCTCGCGGGCGTGCTCCTGGATCAGGCGGGCGATGCGGTACAGGTACTTCGAGCGCTCGATCGGCGCCAAGCGCGCCCATCGCGCCTGGGCCCCGCGCGCCGACGCGACCGCCCGGTCGACGTCGGCCGGCCCCGCCATCGCGACCTCGGCCAGGGGCTCCTCGGTCGCCGGGTTGATGGTGGCGACGCGGGCGCCGTCCCGCGGTGCCGAGAACTCACCATCGATGAACAGCCCATAGGACTCGGCGAGCCGCAGGTGGTCGGGCGACTCCGGCGCGGGGGCGTAGTCCCAGGACACGGGCATGCCCGTCGGCTCGTCCACGTGATCGGCGCTCATCGGGCTACTCCTTCGAGAAGTCTTCGGGACGGCCGTAGCGGCCGGTGATGCCCTTGGCGTATTGCAGGAGCAGGTCGTTGAGCAGCGACGAGGCGCCGAGCCGGAAGCGCTCGGGCGTCAGCCACTCGGTGCCGAGGGTCTCGCGCACCAGCACGAGCTGGTGCAGCGCCTGCTTGCTGGTGGAGACCCCGCCCGCCGGCTTCATGCCCACCACGCGGCCGGTCCGGTCGACGTAGTCGCGGATCGCCTCGAGCATGACGAGCACCACGCCCGGGGTCGCCCCGGCGCTCGCCTTCCCGGTCGACGTCTTGATGAAGTCCGCGCCGGCGTCCATGGCCAGCATGGAGGCATGGCGCACGTGGTCGTAGGACCCCAGCTCGGCGGTCTCGAGGATGACCTTGAGGTGGGCCTCGCCGCAGGCATCCTTGATCTGCTCGATCTCGTCGACGACGCGCGCGTCGTCCCCGGCGAGATAGGCCTGGCGCGAGATCACCATGTCGATCTCGTCGGCGCCGAGCGCCACGGCGTGGCGGACCTCCTCGAGGCGCGCCGCGAGCGGTGTCTGGCCGGCGGGGAAGCCGGTGGCCACGGAGGCGACGCGGACGCCGCTGCCGGCCACCGCCGCGCGCGCCGGGGCGATCAGCTCGGGGTACACGCACACCGCCGCGCACGCGGGGACGTCGGGATAGGCGGGCGCCGGGGACATCGCCTTGGCGGCGATCGCGCGGACCTTGCCCGGCGTGTCGCTGCCCTCCAACGTCGTGAGATCGATCATCGAGACCGCGAGGCGGATGCCCTGCTGCTTGGCCTCGCGCTTGATCGAGCGGCGCCCGAGCATCGCGGCGCGCTCGTCGACTCCCACCCGGTCGACCCGCGGCAGCTGCCGAGTCATGCGATCGAGCGTCGATGTGCCTCGACGGCTTCGCGGGTGGGAAACGAGGTCTGCGTGCGCGTGCTCGTGTCGATGCCCTCGGCTTGAAGGTTGTCAATCGTCATCGGACCGAACGTATCCTGCCCGACGCGCCCGACGATGCCGACGTCGGCGCCGAGGCGGCGGGCCGTCTCGGTGCCCGTCGTCGGCTCCCGCGTGCTCATCGCCGGCGCTTGGGGGCCGGCGTGGGCGCAGGACCGGTCGACCCGCGCACGGTCAGCGAGACATCCATGACGATGCGGGTCGCCTTCCGCGGCGCGGCGTCGTCGGACTCCTCGAGCCGGCGCAGCAGCAGGCGCATCGCCAGGGCGCCCTGGGCCTCGGTCGGTCGCGAGATGCAGGTGAGCGGAGGCGTCAGCAGCGCGCCCAGGTCCAAGTCGTCGAAGCCGATCACCGACACCTCGCCGGGCGTCCGGACGCCGAGCTCGTTCACCGCCCGCAGCAGGCCGGTGGTCATGAGGTTGTTCGTCGAGAAGATCGCCGTCGGCGCGGGCCGGGAGCCGAGCAGCCGCAGCGCGGCCTGGTAGCCGCCCTCCACGTTGAACCCGCCCTCCTCGTCGTGGGAGGGATCCATCTCGATCCCGGCGGCGGCGAGGGTGTCGACGAAGCCGGCGTGCCGCTCGCGGCCCACCGTCGTGTTGAGCGGACCGCCGATCATCGCGAGGCGCTCGTGACCGAGCTCGAGCAGGTGCTCGGCCGCGAGCCGGGCGCCGCCGGCGTTGTCGACCACGACGCTGTCGAAGGCATGGACATCCTCGGCCTCACGGTCGACGAGCACGACGGGAGTGCGCGACGGCCGCAGCTCCCGAGAGGGATCGGACTGCTCGGTGGCCGGGATGAGGATGAGGCCATCCGCCCGGCCCGTGAGCTCCACGAGCACGTCGTGCTGTCGCTCGGCGCTCTCCCCCGTGCCGGACAGGAACACGTGGTACGGGCCGTCCAGCGTGACATCCTGGATGCCCTTGACCACGGCGGCGTAGTAGGGGTTGGTGATGTCCGGCACCACCACGCCGATCGACCGCGTCCGCCCCGACCGGAGGCTGCGAGCCGTGGGATTGGGCCGGTAGCGGAGCTCGATGCAGGCCTTCTCGATCGCCTCGTGCTCGCGGACCCGCTGACCGCTGAGGTACCGGGAGACGGACGCGGTGGACACGCCGGCGAGCCGGGCGACATCGGCGATGGTCGACACCGAACGACTGTAATCGTTGTCTGTTACCGGTGTCAAGGGCCGCCCGGGGGACCGCGTGGTCCCAGCGTAGAAGAGGTCCGCCCGAGGCATGATCGCGGGTAGTGCCCAGACATGCCCAAGCCACCGGTCCCGCGCGAGATCGACGCGTTCCTGGCGCAGCCGAACCCTTCGGTGATCGCCACCCTTCAGCGCGACGGAAGCCCCAGCACCGTCGCCACCTGGTACCTCTGGGAGAACGGCCGGGTCCTCGTGAACATGGACGAGGGCCGCAAGCGACTGGAGCACATCCGCAGGCACCCGCGGGTCTCGCTCACCGTGCTGGGCAAGGACGACTGGTATCACCAGGTCAGCCTCCGCGGACGCGTGGTCTCGCTCGAAGCCGACGGCGATCTCTCGGACATCGACCGCATCTCGCGGCACTACACGGGCAAGCCGTACGCGCGGCGCGACCGCGGTCGGGTGAGCGCATCGATCGAGGTGAAGCGCTGGCAGGCCTGGGCGATCACCGAACCCTGGAGGCCGTCCGACTGAGCCGAGGCTGCGATCACCCGGCCTCGGTGTTGCGGTCGACCTCTTCGGGATCCTCGTACCAGCGCTTGCGCTCGCCGATCTTGGCGCGCAGCTTCCACGCCCGGGTCTTGGGCCCGCGCTCCATCGCCTCGGCGATCGCGTCGATGGAGCCGCCGAGTGCCGCCGGCGCCTCGGCCGCGGCGAGGCCCTCCCGCAGGCGGCCCAGGTTCAGCTCGAACGTGTGATGCAGTCCCCAGTCGCGTCCCGTGAGCGCCGCCACGCGGTCGGGCTCGATGGCGCGATGGTCGCCGTCACGCACGTCACAGCCCTCCAGGAGCGCGTACAGGTCGCCGCGGTCCTTGGCGTTGAGGGCGACGATCTGCAGCTTGCTCATCAGCAGGTCGGTGGCGGGCAGCGTCGGACCCGGGCGTTGCAGGCTCTCGGCGAAGGGCAGCGCATGGCACATCTCGAACGCCTCGACGAACACGTCGACCTGCGCGCTGCCGGCCGGGTCGTGGAACAGGAGCCGGCGCGACCCGTTGAGCGCGTTGAAGGCCGGGGCCGGATCCCACCCGCGAGCGGCCAGGAGATCCTCGACGGCGCGGGCGTCGCGCCGGCCGACGATGATGTCGATGTCGCCGTAGGTGCGGGCGAACCGCTCGGGAAAGCGGTCACCGACGACCATCCGGACGCCGATGCCGCCCATGAGCCGCACCGTGAGGCCCTGAGCGGTGGCCTGCTCGACGAGCTCCCGGCTCTCGTCCAGCAGCCGGGGCCCGAACGGCTCGGGTGCGGCCGGTGCCCCGCTCATCCCGTCACGAACTGGTGGCGGACGGTCCCTTCGCGCAGGGTGATCAGGCAGGCCGAGATGCGCCCGGTGTGGTAGTCGCTGCCCGGGTTGATGCACAGCGTGCGCCCGATGTTCGTCGCGCCCGCGCTCTCGTGCACGTGGCCGTGGAGGGACAGCAGCGGCTGGTAGCGCTCGATGAGCTCGCGGACCGCGGTGGAGCCCACCGGGATCATCTTCGGAGCCGAGCCGGACATCACCACCTCGAGCTCGTCGGTCAGCGCGGGCGCGGTGTCCAGCGAGGAGTCATACGGCGGGACGTGCAGGTTGAAGATGCAGCGCTCCATGCTGCCGACCTGGTCGGCGAGCGCGCTGACGCGGCGGTAGAGCTCATCCTCGGGAAGCTCACGCGGCGAGTCGAACGGCGTCGGGTTCGCATAGCCGAGCGAGATCATGGTGTGGTCGCAGAACTCGACGACGCGGTCGTCGCACGCCTCGACCTTGGCCGCCTCCTCGATGGAGCGATCGACGCCCGCGGGATCGTCGTTGCCGGGCATGACG